>JAZBPF010000022.1:0-18124 GCA_036351515.1 Pseudomonadales bacterium
CGTTCCGCCTGCGCCTCGTGGTAGACCGCCGAGTCGAGGGCGCACCAGCCGTGCATGGCGCCTGCGTAGACCTCGATCTCGGCCGTGAGACCTGCCGCGTCGAAGGCGTCCCGCAGCACGTCCTTGGCATCCGGGTCGCGCTCGTCGTCGTTCTCGGCGATGGCGATCAGGAAGCGCGCCTCCGCGTCGGCGATGCTCCGGTGCGGGCTGTCCTCGTCGTCGGTCACGAGGCGCGAGCCGTGGAAGGTCGCCCCCGCCGCGATCCGGTCCGGGCGGAGCGCCGCCGTGCGCAGCACCATGGGACCGCCCATGCAGTAGCCGGTGGTGCCGATCCCCCGGTCCGTGTCCACGGCGTCCTGCGCGTCGAGGAAGGTCACGAAGGCCTCCGCGTCCGTGTCGGTCGTGGCGGCCGTGAGCGAACGCGCGAGCGGCAGGACCCGCTCGCGGACCTCGGGATCCTGGAAGCTCGCACCGGGTCCCACCACCGGGGCCTCGGCGCTGCGGTAGAACGGATTGATCACGAGGACCGCGTAGCCCGCCTCGGCGAGGCGCCGGCCCATCTGCCGGAACGCCGGCCGAAGCCCGAGGATGTCCGGCCACACCAGGACCGCCGGATGACGGCCCTCGGCCGGATGCACGAAGAAGGCGTCGGCGACGCCGTCCGGGGTCTCGATGCGGACGTCGCGTTCGGTCACCGGGACGGACGACGACGCCGTCGCCGCCTGCGGCAGGACGAGGGCGGCGGCGGTGCCCGCCGCGAGCGCGTGGAAGGTCCGGCGCGAGAACGTGCTCCCGCTTCTCCGCCAGCGCGCGTCGTCCGCGAGCGTGTCGTCGTCGCACATGTCCTGCCTCCCGTCCCTGCGGTTCCCGCGCCGATGATCCCTCGGGGAGACCCCGGCCGCCACCCCCGGCGGCAGCGGACGCTCCGGGGGGCGACCGCAGGGCCTGCGGACGCGGCAGGCCCGGTCCGTGCGGATCGAAACGAGGGTGGCCGTGGCTTGCGCTCCGCTGCGCGCCGGAGCCTCCCGGGTCCGACGACGCGCTGGCGTTCCCCGCGGACCTGAGGTTCGATGCAGGGGAGTTCCGCAACCGGAGCGAGTCGCCATGGCCCTTTCCAAACGCCGTTTCCTCCAGCTTTCCGGCAGCGCCGGCCTGCTCGCCGCCGCGGCTCCGCTGCGTGGCGCGGCCGCGGAGGACGTCGCTCCCGCACCCGAGCCCCTGCGTGACCTCAGGAGCCTGACGTCCGGTGCCGAACCCATCCGCGTCGAGGAGCACCGGGCCCGCGTGGCGAAGGCCCAGCGACTCATGCGCGAGCACGCCATCGACGCGATCCTCCTGGAGCCCGGCTCGGCCCTCGTGTACTTCACGGGCGTGCGCTGGTACCGCTCCGAGCGCTTCGTCGGCGCCGTGCTGCCGCGCGAGGGCGACGTCGCCTTCGTCACCCCGTACTTCGAGGAACCGTCCATTCGCGAGCGCATGCGCTTCGGCGACGACGTGCGCACCTGGCACGAGCACGAGAATCCCTTCGACCTCGTGGCCGGGATCCTCGCCGACCGGGGCCTGCGCGAAGGCTGCATCGGCATCGAGGAGACCGTGCGCTTCTTCGTCGCCGACGGCGTGCGCGCCGCCGCGCCGCGCTTCCGGACCGTCTCCGCGGACCCCGTCACCCGCGGCTGCCGCATGTTCAAGTCGCCGGCCGAACTCGCGCTCATGCAGCTCGCCAACGACGTCACCCTGGCGGCCTACCGGCACACCTGGGCGCGCGTCGAGACCGGCATGACCGGGGCGGACATCGCGGCGATCATGACCGCGGCCACCGAGGCGCTCGGCGGGCAACCGAAGTTCGCGAGCGTGCTCCTCAACGAATCGAGCGCCTACCCGCACGGTTCCGGCGCGCCCCAGGTCGTGGAGGAAGGCGGAATCGTCCTCATGGACTGCGGCTGCGCCGTGCACGACTACCAGTCGGACATCTCGCGGACCTGGGTCCACGGGGAGGCCGACGCGAAGCAGCGCCGGGTCTGGAACACGGTGAAGCGCGGCCAGGAGCTGGCGCTGGAGACGGCTCGCGTGGGCACGCCGGCGGGGAAGGTGGACGAGGTGGTGCGGGCCTACTACGCACGCGAGGGCTTCGGGCCGGATTACCAGACCCCCGGTCTGTCGCACCGGCTGGGCCACGGCATCGGCCTCGACGGCCACGAGCCGATCAATTTCGTGCGCGGGGAGGACACGCCGCTGGCGCCGGGCATGTGCCTGTCCAACGAACCGGGGATCTACTGGTTCGGCGAGTTCGGCGTACGCCTCGAGGACTGCCTGACGATCACCGAGGACGGGGCGCGCTCGTTCACGCCGCTCTCCCCCTCCATCGACGCCCCCTTCGGCTGACGGCTCCGGACCCTCGCCCGGCTTCGAGTCCCTCGGAGTCGGCGCCCGGGGCGGTCGCCCCTCAGCCCCGCAGGGCCACGATCTCGTCCAGGTGCCGGCGCAGGTCCGTGAGGGAGAAGGGCTTCTGCATGAGGAAGGTCGAGGGACCGAGGGCGTCGAGATCCACCGATTCCGCCGAGTAGCCGCTGCACAGGATCACGGGGAAGGTGCGTCCCTCCCCGCGCAGCCGCCGGACCAGCTCGAGGCCGTCCATGCGCGGCATGGCCACGTCGCTGATCATCAGCTCCGGCGTCTCCTCCTCGATCGCGGCGAGGGCCTCGACGCCGTCGGCGACCGAGCGGACCCGGTGCCCGAGCCGCTCGAGGCCGCGGATCAGCATCCGCCGGACGTCCGCCTGGTCCTCGACCAGCAGCACCCCGAGCACCACCTTCTCGTCCACCCGTTGCTCTCCCTCGACGGTCTCGAGGACCGGGGCCGGCTCCACGGCGGCCTCTCCGGCCGATGCGCCGGCGATCGGCAGCAGGCACTCGAAGCGCGCGCCGCCGTGCTCCTGGTTGGCGACGTGGACGCGCCCGCCGCTCTCCTCCATGACCAACCGGACCGTCGACAGTCCGAGGCCCGTTCCCCCCTGCTCCTTCCGGGTCGAGAAGAAGGGTTCGAAGATCCGGTCGAGGACCGCCGCCGCGATGCCGGGGCCGCTGTCCTCGACCGCCAGCCGCGCCCAGGGGCCGTCCGCTCGGGCCACCGCGTCCACCGCCACGACGATGCGCCCTCGGACCCCGCAGGCGTCGCGCGCGTTCATGACGAGGTTCAGCACCACCTGCTCGAGCTGCACCGGATCCACGGACACGCGGACCTCGCCCGGCCGGCGCACGAACGCGAGCTCGACCTGCTCGGGCAGCAGCGTGCGCACCATGCGCAGGGCGGCCTCGACCAGCTCGCCGAGATCGTGCTCGGAGCGCTCGTGCACGTCGCGGCTCGCGAGCAGCAGCAGACGTCGGACCAGGCGCATCCCGCGTTCGGCCGCATCCTGCACCTCACCGAGCACCCCGTCATCCCCCGCTACGGCGTCCGCGAGGAGGTCGATCCCCCCGTAGACGGCCTGCAGGACGTTGTTGATGTCGTGGGCCACGCCGCCGGCGAGCCGTCCGAGGGTCTCGAACTTCTGCGCCCGGAGCAGCTCCTCGTGGAGGCACACCTGCTCCGTCACGTCCTGGGTGGTGCCGTGCACGACGCCCGCCGCGCCGGGCGCGGGCAGCACCTCGGCGCGCAGGTGCGCCCAGCGCAGCTCGCCGTCCGGCCGCAGGATCCGGTGGCGGAAGGAGAACGGCGTGCCCTCGCGCCGGGCCTGCCGCCAGGCGTCCCGCAGCGCGCGCAGGTCCTCGGCGGGCACGAGCTCCCCGACGGCCAACCGCGCATCGGGCCACGCATCCGGGTCGAGCCCGTAGAGGCGCCAGGTCGCCTCCGGTACCTCGAGCGCCTCCTCGGGCAGGCGCAGGCTCCAGGCGGACACCGCGGCGATCCGCTGCACCTCCTGGAGTCGATGGGTCCGTTCCACGAGCCGCTCGACGAGGCGCTCGTTCTCGTCCAGGGCCCCCGCGAGCTCGCTCGCCTGGCGGTACGCCACCAGGAGCGCGGTCACCTGCTCCGAGAGGCCCTCGAGCGCGCCGAGCTGCATCTCCGACAGGGCGCGGGGGCGCAGGTCCATGACGCAGAGCGAACCGATGGAGACGCCGTCGGGCGCGAACACGGGCACGCCCGCGTAGCTCCGCACGCGCGGCGCGTCGACGACGAAGGGGTGGTCCCGGAACCGCTCCGAGACCCGCGTGTCCGGCACGAGGCAGGGCCGGCCGTCGAACACCGGCCAGCGGCAGAAGGCGCCCTCCAGGGGGACCTCCCGGAGCTCCGTGCCGTAGCCCGCCTTCACCCACAGGCGATCGCCGTCCACGAAGGTGAGCGTCGCCAGCGGCGCCTCGCAGATGCGCGCCGCGAGCTCGACGACGCGATCGAAGCTGCGCTCCCGGGGCGACTCGACGATGCCCAGGCGCGCCACGGTGTCGGCGCGATCGCGGACCGGTGCGGACAGGGCGTGGAGGGCGGACATGGGCCTCCCGGGAGGCGGCGGAACGAGCCCGGGAAGTATGGCGGGACGTGGAGGAGGCTCAATCGGGCGATCACCCGAACCCCGCCCGGGGCCGGCGGGAACCGGCTCCGGGCGGGCTTCGCCTCAGGCGGGAATGCGGACGGGAAGCTCCCGGATCCCGCGGATGAAGCTCGAGCGGAGGTAGACGGGCTCGCCCACCACCTCGATCGTCTCGAAGCGCTTCATGATCTCCTCCCAGAGGATCCGCAGCTGCATCTCGCCGAGGCGGTTGCCGAGGCAGCGGTGGATGCCGTAGCCGAAGGAGACGTGGCTGCGGGCGTTCGGCCGGTCGATGACGAAGTCGTCCGGCTTCTCGAACTGGGCGTCGTCGCGGTTGCCCGAGACGTACCACATGGCCACCTTGTCGCCGGCCTTGATCTGCTTGCCGCCGAGCTCCGTGTCCACGAGCGCCGTGCGCGCCATGTGCGCCACCGGCGACTGGAAGCGGATCATCTCCGAGACCATCTGGGGGATCACGGAGGGATCCTCGCGCAGCTTCGCGTACTGGTCCGGGAACTGGTTCAGGGCCAGCACGCCACCGGAGATCGAGTTCCGGGTCGTGTCGTTGCCGCCGACGATGAGCAGCAGGATGTTCCCGAGGTACTCGTTCGGCGGCATGTTCCGCGTGGACTCGCCGTGCACGAGCATGGAGATCAGGTCGTCCCCGGGCTCGTTGCGGGCGACCCGGTCCTTCCAGACCGCGTCGAAGTACTCCCAGCACTTCCACAGCTCGGCGAAGCCCTCCTCCGGCGTCTCGAAGACGTCCGGGTCGCCGATGGACTGGGTCACGTCGGACCAGTGGATGAGCTTGTGCCGGTCCTCCTGGGGGACGGCGAAGAGCGTGGCGAGCATGCGCCCCGTGAGCTCCACGGAGACCTCGCGCACCCAGTTGAACTCCTCGTTCCGGGGCAGCCCGTCGAGGATCGCGCCGGCGCGCTCGCGGATCACGTCCTCGAGGCCCGCGAGGTGGCGCGGCGTGAACATGGGGGCGATGACCTTGCGCTGCTCGTCGTGCTTCGGCGGGTCCTCCATGATGAACATGGGGAGGTGGAAGGTGGGATCCGGATCGGGATCGGCCACCCCGCCGAGCTGGATGCCGCCCTTGCGCGAGTCGGAGGAGAAGATCTTGTGGTGCGTGTCCACGTACATGATGTCTTCGTAGCGGGTCACGGACCAGTACGGGCCGAACTGGCTGGCCTCGCAGCGGTGGACCGGGTCCTCCCGGCGCAGGCGCTCGAAGTAGGGCAGCACCGTGTTCGCCTCGAAGAGCATGGGGTGCCCGGGATTGATCTCCTCCAGGGGCACGGACGCGGGGTCCTGGTGGACGTCGATCGCCCACTGTGCCCACATCTCCTTGTTGGAGCGCCGCATGCGCTCCGCCTGGGAGATCTGTTCGTCGTTCGGTTCGGCCATGGGATCCATCTCCAGCGCGGGCCGGCGCCCGCCAACGTGAGCCTGGACTCATGATACCGCCCCGCTCCCCCGGGGAGCCACGGGCACGCACCCCGCGGGGCCGGATCGGCCGGGCTCCGGCGACTACCGGTCTTCCTCCACGGGCGGACGGGTCGAAAACCCACATGTGATCCGGTAGGCTCACATCCGGATTCTCGAGGCGGACCCATGGACCTGAAGGACACCGCTCGTGCGGCGGCGCGGCATCTGCTGCGCCCGGTCGCGCGCCTGCTGATCCGCCTCGGCGTCCCCTTCGGCGACTTCGTCGAGGTGGCCAAGGAGGCCTGGGTGGCCGTGGCCCTCGAGGACTACGGCCTGCGCGGCCGTCCCACGAACCTCTCCCGCGTGGCCATGCTCACCGGCCTCTCGCGCAAGGAAGCCACCCGGATCCGCGACCGGCTCGCGGCCCAGGCGCCGGCCGCCGGCGACGACGAGAGCCAGCCGCTGGCCCGCGTGCTCTCGGGCTGGCACCAGGATCCGGACTTCTCCGACTTCGGCAGCCCGCGGGAGCTGCCCCTCGAGGGCCCGCTCGGCCTCGCCGGGCTCTTCTCGCGCTACGGGGGCGGCCTGCCCGCCACCGCCCTGCGCAAGGAACTGGTGCGCGTCGGCGCCATGGCCGTGGACGGCGACCGCGCCCGGGCGCTGGCCCGCTACTACATGCCCGAGGACCTCGCGCCCCAGTCCGTGCAGCGCTACGGCAGCGTGCTCGCGGACCTCGGGGACACGCTGAACCACAACGTCCTGCGCGTCGACCCGGACCGCCCTCGCTTCGAGGGCCGCGCGGTGAACCTGCAGATGCCCCGCGGCGCCCTGGACGCCTTCCGCGCCTGGCTCGAGGAGCGGGGCGAGACCCTCCTCGAGGATGCCGACGACTGGCTCACGCGCCACGAGCGCGACGGCGGGGAACTGCGGCTCGGCGTGGGGCTCTACCTGATCTGCGAGGAGCCCGCCGGCGGCCGGCGACGACGCTCCACGACCGACGCCGGCGACCCCGGCGCCGCATCCGATCCCGAGGAGGACTCCCCATGACGCGCGCCCGTACGCTCCGCGCGGCCCTGGCCGGCGCCGCCGCGCCCCTGCTCGTCGTCGCCTGCGGCGGAGGCGCCGGCGGCGGCGATCTCGCCGGGCCGCTCCTTCCGGATCCGGTGGACGGCATCGACCGCAGCGGCGTCACCGTCGGCACGGTCTCCTCCTTCGGCTCCATCTTCGTCGACGGCGTCGAGTTCGCCACGGACGAGGCGACGATCCTGCGCAGCGACACGCCCATCGCCGAGGACGACCTCGCCGTGGGCCTGGTGGTCACCGTGGAGGGCGAGATCGACCCCGACGGCAGCACCGGGGTCGCCGAGCGGGTCCGCTACCTCCCGGAGGTGACGGGGCCGGTGCAGACGCTGGATCCGAGCCGGGGACGCTTCACGGTGCTCGGCCGCGAGATCCGCACGGACCGGAGCACGATCTTCGCCGCGGGCATCGTCCCCGAGGCCGTGACGGGCCTCGCCCCCGGCGACGTCGTCGAGGTCTCGGGCTACGTCACCGGCGACGACCGGGTGCTGGCGACGCGCGTCGTGCGCCTGACCGGCGCGACCGCCTTCTCCCGCAGCGGCACCGTCGCCGCCTGGGATCCCGCCGCCGTCCGCTTCCGCCTCGGGGCCCTCGAGGTCGACGCCGCCGCCGCGGACCTGGTCTGCGACGCGGCGGGGATCGAGAACGGCCGCCCGGTCGAGGTCCGCGCGGACGCGGCGCCCCAGGCCGGCGTCCTCCTCGCCACGGTCGTGCGCTGTCTCCCGCGGCGCCCCCTCGAGAGCGACCGCGACGACGACTTTCCCGGTCGGCTCGAGGGGCTGGTGACGCGCTTCGGGAGCGTCACGGACTTCGACGTCGCCGGCCAGCCGGTGACCACCGACGCGGCGACCCGTTTCGAGAACGGAACCGCAGGCGCGCTCGGCCGCGACGTGCGCGTGGAGGTCGTCGGGACCACGACCCCCGCAGGCGTGCTCCGGGCCGCCGTCGTCGAGTTCCCGGTCACCGTGAACCGCGAGCTCGAGGGGCGGATCGCCTCCCTCCCGCCGGAGCTGCGTCTCGTCGGCTTCGAGGAGATCGAGATCCGGACCGATGCCGAGACCCAGTTCGAGGACGACACGGACGCGGAGGTGCGCCGCGGGCTCCTCGAGGCGCTTCGGGTCGGGGACTTCCTCGAGGTGAAGGGACGCTTCGACCCGGCCGCCGGGACCCTCCTCGCCCGCCGCATCGAGCGCGAGGACGAGGACGACGACGGGGACGGGGACGGGGACGACGAGGGCGAGACGTCCCTCGAGGGACCGCTGGTGGGCCTGGACGCGTCCGGCGGCTCGGTGCTCGGCGTCGCGTTCACGTTCACCGCGGAAACGCGCTACGCCGTCGGCGGCGTGGTGGTGACCGCGGCGGAGTTCCTGGCGACCGCGACGGACGGCGAGACGGTCGATCTGCGCGCCAGCCCGGCAGGCGACGGCACGTTCGAGGCGCGCTCGATCGACCTGCTCCGTGACGACGATGACGATGACGACGACGGCGGGGACGACGCGGGCGGCTCCGACGACGTGGAGGGCACGCTGGAGACGATCGACGAGACCGGCGTGGTCGTCGACGGGCTCGCCTACGCCTTCGACGATGCGACGCGCTACTTCGACGACGACGGGTTCGAGGTGAGCGCGTCCGTGTTCCTCGACCTCGTGACGCCGGGAGACGAAGTCGAGCTCGACGTGGTGGGCGCCCCGGAGGCGCCGCTGGTGCTGCGCATCGAGCTCGACTGATTTCCCGAGGCTGCGCCGCGCCGCCGCCGGTGTCAGACTCCGGTCCGCTCGGAGCGGACGAGGAGGCAGCGGTGAAGGTCGAGAACCGGATCGTGGTGGTGACCGGCGGCGGCAGCGGCATCGGGGCGGCGCTCGCGCGACGCTTCGCCGCGGAAGGCGCGAAGGCGGTGGTCGTGGCGGACCTCGACGGCGAGGCCGCGGGCCGCGTGGCCGGCCCCATCGGCGGGCACGCCCGGACCCTGGACGTCGCCGACGAGGCGGCCGTGGCCGCGCTCATCGAGGAGGTGGAGACGGAGCTCGGCCCCATCGACCTCTTCTGCTCGAACGCCGGCATCGGCGTCGGCCGCGGCCTCGAGACCCCGGACGAACAGTGGGCGCGGATCCTCGACGTGAACCTCATGGCGCACGTCTACGCGGCCCGGCACCTGGTCCCGCGCATGGTCGCCCGCGGCGGCGGCTACCTCCTGAACACGGCCTCCGCCGCCGGCCTGCTCTCGCAGATCGGTTCCGTCACCTACGCCGTCTCCAAGCACGCGGCCGTCGCCTTCGCCGAGTGGGTCTCGATCACCCACGGCGACGAGGGCGTGCGCGTCTCCGTGCTCTGCCCCCAGGCCGTGAACACGCCCATGATCGCGGGCACCGACGCGGGCGGGGTCGCCGGCGTCGACGGCGTCATGGAGCCGGAGACCGTGGCCGACGCGGTGATCGAGGGGCTCGCGGCGGAGCGTTTCCTGATCCTCCCGCACCCGGAGGTCGCCGAGTACCTGAAGCGCAAGGCCGGCGACTACGACCGCTGGCTCGGCGGCATGCGCCGGCTCCAGGCCCGCTACGGCGAGCGCGCCGTCGGCGGCCTCGGCGAGTGAGTCCGAGTCAGAGGGTGCCTACATGATGCCCGCCGTCGCGAGACGTACCCCGGGGCTGCCGGACAAGGCGTGAGGGCCGCAGCGAGTGGGAGCATGGCCGATGCCATGTGACCGCTCGATGGGGGTCTCACAACGCTGTCCGGCGGTTCCAGGGGGCGTCGCAGCAGGTGGGCTAGACACCCTCTCAGAGCAGGCTGTTGAGCGCGAGCGAGACGAGCAGCACCGCGAAGACGACGATCCAGATCAGGCGCGAGCCGGAACGCTCGTAGCGCGGCTGCTCGTCGTCCCGGCGCGGGTCCTCCTCGGTCATGCGGCCTCCCGGTCAGCCCCCCAGGGCGTCGAGCCCGCGTTCCGCGAGGGCCCGGAGCAGGGGCAGCAGCTGGTCCTTGGACATGCAGGCGGCCGCGCCGGCGGCGCGGGCGCGGTCAGCGAACTCGGGCTCGAGGTTGCCGGAGAGGAGCACGACGCGCACCTCCGGATGCTCCGTGCGGATCCAGGGCAAGAGGTCCGTGCCGAGGGCGCCCGAGAGGTTGAGGTCGACGCAGAGCACCGCCGGGCGCGTCGCCAGCACCCGGTCGAGGTCCTCGGGCCCGGCCCCCGTGGCCGTGAGCTCGAGCCCGGGCTGCCGGGCCACCAGCCGCAGCACGGTCTCGCGGAAGAGATCGCTGTCGTCGAGCACCGCGAGGCGGACCGGGAGGCGCCCCTCCCCTCCCGGCTCCTCCGGGGATCCCCGCTCCGGCGTTCCGTCGCCCGGGTCGCCGCCCGCGCTCACGCCCCGTGCCCGACGTCCGGGGCGTCGTCCACCACCAGACCGTTGCGGATCGCGAAGCGCACGAGGCTCACCACCTCGTGCAGGCCGAGCTCGCGCATCATGTTCGTGCGGTGCGTCTCCACGGTCTTCGCGGAGAGGTGCAGGATCTCGGCGATCTCCCGGGTCGTGTGGCCCTCGGCGATGAGCTGGAGGATCTCGCGCTGGCGCGAGGTCAGGGCGTCCAGCGGCGAGCGCGGAGTCTCGCGACCGCTCACGAAGGCGTCGATGACGTGGCCGGAGACCTCGGGACTGAGGTAGCGGTCGCCGCGCAGGGCCGCCGCGATCGCGACCTCGAGCTCGGCGGCGGTGGCGCTCTTGAGCAGGTAGCCGAGGGCCCCGTTGCGCAGGGCCCGAAGCACGTACTCCTCCGAGGAGTACATGGAGAGCATGAGCACGGCCACGTCGGGGAAGCGCTGCTTGATGCGGGCGCAGGCCTCGAGGCCGTTGAGCTCCGGCAGGGCGATGTCGAGGAGCACGAGGTCCGGCTCGTGGTCGCGCACGAAGGAGACGGCCTGACGGCCGTCCTCCGCCTCGGCGACGACCTTCACGTTGCGGATGCCCTCCAGGAGGTGCCGCAGACCGGCGCGCATGAGCCCGTGGTCGTCGGCGAGGAGGACGCGGACTTCCTGCCCCATTGGGATGCTTCCCCGTCTGCGCCCGACCCGGGCGACGGCCCCGGACCGCCTCCGGCGGCCGCGATGCTACCATCATAGCCCATGGACCCGGGGCGGCCGCTCCGGGCCGTCCCGATCGCCCCCGCGAGGAGTCGCCCTTGCCTCGGCCCCCTGCGCAGGACGTCCCGGCCGCCTCGCTCCGGGCCCTCGTGCAGCGGCTCCTCGACGCCGGGGAGCGGGACGGGCGGGCCCGGGCGCGCGCCCTGCACGGCGGACCCGGCCAGACCCTCGCCGTGGCCCGGCTCCTCCTCGGTCAGCTCGCCGGGCGCCTGGACGACGAGGCCGCGCGGCAGGTCTCGGAGGTCTCGGAACTCCTCGGCGAGGCGCTCGCGGAGCTCCGGCGCCTGGAGCACGCGCTGCACCCCCCCACCCTCGACGACCTCGGCCTCGCACCGGCCCTGCGCTGGCTGCTGCGGGACGGGGTGGGCGCGAGCCTGCCCGGGACGGAGCTGGTCCTGGAGACGGAGCCCGAGGAGCGCGCGGGCGACGCCGACCGCGCCCTCTACCGCAGCACCGAGGACCTGCTCCACGCGGTCCGCGAGGCCGGCACGCCGGCCCCCCGGCTGCGCCTGTGCGGTCGCGGGGACGTCCTGCGCCTCGTGGCCGACGGGCCGGGCCTCGCCGACGCCTGGGTGCGCCGCGACCCCGAGCTGCTCCTGGCGCGGCTGCGCCTTCAGGCCTGCGGCGGCCGCCTGCGCGTCTCGGCCGACGGCGACCGCGTCGTCCTGCTCGCGCCCCGGGCCCGCTAGGCGACCACCCGCCCTCCGGCACCTCAAGAATCCGCCCGCCCGGCCGACCCGTTTTCGCAGGCCCGCCGCCCCCCGCAGGGCGCCGCCGGGACCGGTTCAGGGATTGACCCGATGGGCCCCCGGACCGCGTCCGGCGAGACTGGCGGTCATCGTCGGGGACCCGGCAGCCGCCTCCCTCGAGGCCGCCGCGATCCCCCGCCCGGGAGGAGTTCCGTCCATGCCCTCGTCCGCCCGCCAGCACGCGCTCCGGGACCGCACCGCGCCGCGCCGCCGGGTCGGGAAGGCCGGCTGAGTCATGGACCGGGACAGCCTCCTCATCGTCGACGACGAGACCTCGCTCTGCGACTTCATCGCCGACGTCGCGACGGACGTGGGCTACGAGGTGGAGAGCTGCCAGAACCTCGCCGCCCTCGAGTCCTCGCTCACCCGCGCCCGGCCCACGCTCATCCTCCTCGACCTGAACATGCCCGGCGGCGACGGCGTGGAGGTGCTCCGCTTCCTGCGGGACGCGGCCGTGCGCACGCCCGTGATGCTCACGAGCGGCGAGGGCACGCGCGTCCTCGAGACCGCCGTGCGCCTCGGCCGCGACCTCGGCCTGCAGATGCTCGGCTTCCTCGAGAAGCCCCTGTCCATCGACGCCCTGGAAGCGATGCTCCACCGGCAGCGCAGCGGCGGCCCGCGGGTCGACCGCGACGCCCTCGTGGACGTGATCCGTCGCGACGCGCTGTCGGTGCACTTCCGGCCGCGCATCACCCGCGACGACGACGGCGCCTGGGCCCTGACCGGCGTGGAGGCCTTCGGCCGCTGGAACCATCCGCGCTTCGGCGTGCTCGACCACCAGCGCCTGCACGAGGTCGCCGAGGCCGCGGAGCTCACCTCGCGCCTCACGGACGCGCTCCTGGGCCGCGCCGCCGCGGTCGTCGCCTCCGTGCGCTCGCACACGGGCACGGACCTCGAGCTGTCCGTGGACGTGCCGACGCGCCAGCTCGTGGACGTGGCCCTGCCCGACCGCACCGCGGCGCTCCTCGAGGAGGCCGGCCTGCCCGCGGCGGCCCTGACCCTCGAGGTGACCGAGCGCGGCATCCTCGAGGACCCGACGCGCGCCACGGACGTCCTCACGCGCTGTCGCCTGAAGGGCTTCGGCGTGGCCATGGACCACTTCGGCACCGGCTACTCCTCGCTCACCCAGCTCGCGCTCATGCCCTTCAGCGAGATCAAGATCGACGCCTCCTTCGTGGAGAGCGCGGAGCTCGAGGAAAGCAGCCGCATCGTCATCCGCTCCTGCGTCGCCCTCGCCGACGCCCTCGGCGTGGAGCTCTGCGCGGACGGGGTCGCGACCCACGCCCAGCTCGAACTCCTCGACGGCCTCGGCTGTCGCCGGCTCCAGGGCGATCTCGTCAGTCCCCTCGTCACCGAGCAGGGCCTCGCGCTGCTCGTGGACAACTTCCGGTACAAGGCCGCATGAGCGTCGTCGCCCCCCGCTTCCGTCCGGCCCCGGCCCGCGGCGACGACACCGCCGGCGCCAAGCCGCCGCGCCAGCGCCTGCTCGTGGTCGACGACGAACCGACACTCTGCGAGTTCGTCTGCGACGTCGCCCGCGCGAACGGCTACGAGCCGCGCCACTGCAGCGACCTCGACGCGGTGGTGGCGCTGCTGGAGACCTTCCGGCCCACGCTCATGCTCCTGGACCTGAAACTGCCCCGGCAGGACGGCATCGAGATCCTGCGCGCCCTCCACCGCCTCGGCTGCCGCGTCCCCGTGATGCTCGTGAGCGGCGAGGGTGCGCGCATCCTCGAGGCGGCCCAGCGCTACGGACGCAGCCTCGAGCTCCCGGTGCTCGGCTTCCTCGAGAAGCCGATTCCCCTCGCGCAGCTCGAGACGCTGCTCCACCGCACGGCCGGCGAGCCGTTGCGCCTGGACGAGACCGAGATCACCCGGGCCCTGGACCACCGGGAGTTCGTGCCCACCTTCCATCCGAAGATCGCCCTCTGCGAGGACGGCGCCTGGCGCGTGCGCGGCGTCGAGGCGCTCGTGCGCTGGAATCATCCGCGCCTCGGCGTCCTCGGCGCGGACCGCTTCATCGCCGCCGCCGAACGGACCACGGTCATGGGTCGTCTCACGGAGGCGATGCTCGCCCAGGCCCTCGACGCCGCCGCCGTCTGGGAAGCGGACTGGGGCCTGACCCTCGACGTGTCCGTGAACCTGCCGACGAGCCAGCTCGGGGAGATCGACCTGCCCGAGCGGCTCCTCGCCGCCGTGGAGGCCCGGGGCCTGCGCCCGGAGCGGCTCACGCTGGAGGTCACGGAGCGCGGCACCATGGTCGACCGCGCCCGGGCCGCCGACGTGCTCACGCGCTGCCGGCTCAAGCGCTTCAACGTCTCCATGGACGACTTCGGGACCGGCTACTCGTCCCTCACGCACCTGATCCAGCTGCCCTTCAACGAGCTGAAGATCGACCGCTCCTTCGTGGCCCGCATGGAGGAGAGCGAGAGCAACCGGGTGATCGTCCGCTCCTGCATCGCCCTCGCCCGCAGCCTCGGCCTGACGCCCTGCGCCGAGGGCATCGAGACCGCCGCGGCCCTCGAGCAGGTCGAGGCGCTCGGCTGCACGACCGCCCAGGGGCACTGGATCAGCCCGCCCGCCGCCGCTCGCGACATCCCGAGCATCGTGCGCAACTTCTGCTACCGGAGGCTGTCATGACCGCCGCCACCGTCCGCCCCGCCCCCGCCGACGCCGCGCTCCGGCCCCTGCGCGAGCGCATCCTCGCGCGCGCCGCGCTGCGCCTGGCCCACGACTTCAACAACGACCTGACGGTGATCGGCGGCCATCTGGAGCTGGCCCGGCGGCGGCCCGACGATCTCGGGGGCCGCCTCGACGCCATGCGGGGCGCCGGCGAGCGTGCCCGGACCCGCGTGCGCCTGGTGCAGGACCTGGGCCGGGCGCGCCCGGGCACGCCCGACGCACCGCGGTCGGACCGGCTCGCCACGGACCTCGAGGGGGTCTGCCAGCTCCTCTGCGGCCGCGAGATCGTCTTCGAGCTCGAGGGGCCTCCCCACGGCTCCGTGGACCGGGACGCGCAGCGCCTGCAGCTCGCCGCCCTCGTGCTGGAGGCGCTCGAGGAAGGGGCCACGCGCATGCAGCTGCGCGTGGCCGAGGACGCCGGCCGGGTGCTCGTGGAGGCCCGCTTCCCGGGCTGGCAGCCCGAGGACGACGGCGTCCGGGAGCGCCTGTTCGCCCTCGCCGGGACGCTCGGCCTCGAGGCCGACGAGGCCATGGAGGACGAGGCCTGGAGCTTCCGCTGGCGTGCCCGGGCCGCGGCACGCAGCGCCGCGACCGCGGAACCCGGCGGCACGGGCCGCCGGGACGGACCGGTGCTCGTGGTCGACGACGACCCGACGGTCCGGCGCATCTTCGTGGAGGCCCTGCGCCGCAGCGGGATCGAGGTCCTGGAGGCCGCGAGCGGGACCGAGGCCCTCGCCCTCGCGAGCCGCGGGCCGGCACTCGGCCTGCTGGTGACCGATGCGAACCTCCACGGCAGCGTCGACGGCCCGCAGCTCGCCCGGCGCCTGCGCGAGCAGGATCCGGACCTCGCGGTCATCGTGGTCTCGGGCTACGCGGCCCCCGCCGGGGACGCCGACGAGTTCCTCTGGCTGCAGAAGCCCATTCCCCTGAAGGTCTTCACGCGCCACGTGCAGGAGCTCCGCGGCGCCGAGGCGCCCACCGTGGCCGCCTGACCCCCTCCCGCGGCGGGCTCAGCCCGCCGCGGACACCCCCGCGTGCTCCAGCCCCGGCTCCCCCGCCGCCCGGGCCCGGTCCACCCGCGTCCGTTCGTCCTCCGCCACGTGCCGCGCCGCCGCCAGGAGCGCGGCGGTGACCAGCGCGAAAATGCCGAGCGCGCTCAGCATCGCCGAGCGCAGGGCGTCCTCCGGGCTCGCGCCCCCGGCGACGAGGGCGTCGCTCACGCGGCCGATGGTGTAGGGCCCGAGGGCGAGCCCCACGAAGGTGTTCATGAGGATGTAGAACGACGAGGCGAGAGCGCGCATGCGCGGCAGCACGAGATCCGCCACCGTGGACGCGGCGCACCCCACCCACATGGGCGAGAGGATGCTTACAGCCCCGGTCATGCATCGAGCCACTGCTCAGCGCTTCTGGCGCCCGTGCTGCCAAGGCGGGAGGAGCGTGGCGTAGCAGCGCTACGTGAGCGACGACCAACGCCGGCAGCGCGTGCGCCAGAAGCGCCCTTCGGGAGCCTTGGTGCAGCCCACCTGCGGCGTTGCGCTCGCTTGGCGTAGCGCTGCTACGCCGGCGCTCCCGCGCCTTGCAGGTGGGCCGCACCAGGGCTCTGAGCGGTGGCTCGATGCATGACCGGGGCTGTCAGACGAAGTTCGCCACGTAGGCGACGACGATGGACTCGGAGAGGAGCACCATGAGCGCGGCGGGGATCGAGGCCAGCGCCGTCGTCAGGCCCACGAGGATGCGGGCGCGGGGATCGCGCGCCTTGAAGACGTCGCCGAGCACGCCGCCGAGGGTGACCCCGATCCAGCCCCCGAGGGCCGCCGCGAGCCCGAGGTAGGTGCCCACCTCGGACGGCGATGCGCCGTGCACGCGCAGGAAGAAGGGCGCGGCCCAGAAGCCGAGGCCGTAGGTCACGAAGGAGATGCAGGGAAAGCCCAGCACGGCCCAGCGCATGGCCTTCGATCCGAGGATCATCACGAAGGCCGGCCGGTCCCGCAGGGCCAGCACCTGACCCCAGGAGAAGGTCGCGTAGACCCCGACGCCGAGGGCGGTCCACTGGGCGACGCCGCCGAGGGTGGCGATCAGTCCCGCGGCGGCGGCCCCGACGACGACCGCCGCCGCGAGGTTCCCGGCGATCGCCCGCGCCCCGCCCCCGGCCCGGTGCAGCGCGAGCAGCGTCAGCGGCGGCAGCACCGCGAGCAGTTCCTCCCCGGCGGCCCGGAACGGCGCGGGATGGGGTGGCGTCACGAGCCCCTCGCTGATGCCCCGGGGCGGCTCGCGCAGGGTGCGCACCCAGAGCCCCATGAGCAGCCCCGGGAGTCCCACGGCGAGGAACGCGGCCTGCCACCCCTTCAGTTCGAAGGGCGCCCCGGCCCCGCCCGGGAAGGCGCCGTTCCAGTTGTCGACGATGAGTCCGCCGAGGAACACGCCGATCCCCGCCCCGATGTAGATCCCGCTCGAGTAGATGGACACGGCGGTCCCGCGCAGGCGCTGCGGGAACCAGTCCGAGAGCAGGGAGAAGGCGGCCGGCGACGCGCTCGCCTCCCCCACGCCCACGCCGAAGCGACAGACCGCGAGCATGGGGAAGTTCCGCGCCAGCCCCGACGCGGCGGTCATGGCCGACCAGAACACGAGCCCCGCGGCGATGAGGCTGCGCCTCGTCCAGACGTCCGCGAGCCGACCCAGGGGAATGCCGAAGACCGCGTAGAACACGGCGAAGGCCGTGCCGTAGAGGAAGCCGATCTCCGCGTCGGAGATCCCGAGGTCCGCCTTCAGGTCCTCCGCGAGGATCGAGAGGATCTGGCGATCGATGAAGTAACAGCCCCGGTAATGGGTAGAGCTACCGCTCAGCGCTTCTGGCGCACGTGCTGCCAAGGCAGGAGGAGCGTGGCGTAGCAGCGCTACGTGAGCGACGACCAACGCAGGCAGCGCGTGCGCCAGAAGCGCCCGGAGGGAGCCCTTGTGCGGCCCGCCTGCGGCGTTGCGCTCGCTTGACGTAACGCTCCCGCGCCTTGCAGGCGGGCCGCACAAGGGCTCTGAGTGGTAGCTCTACCCATTACCGGGGCTGTCAGACGTAGACGACGACCAGCACCGCGAGCACGTACTTCGCGTAGCGTCCGCCGACCTCGACGCCGGCCGCCGCATCCGGTCGCCCCATGGCATGTCCCCCGCCCTCGTCCGAGGCCGGAGTGTGGCCCGGACCGCGCCGGGACGCACCCGCGACGGCGCCGGGGCCGCGGGGGCCTTGCAGCCCCGATCGCCCCCGGAGCCACCGCTCGGGGCCCTCGTGCGGGACCCAGCCCGGGGGACCCCCTCCGGGTGCTTCCGGCGCACGCGCGGCCCGCGTCGATGGTCGCTCACGGAGCGCCGCTCCGCCCCGCTCCTCCCGCCCGGGCAGTTCCTGCGCCGGAAGCGCCGAGCGGTGGTGCTACGGACGACCGGGGCCGGGATGGCCGAAGAGTGCGAGCGGCGTTGCCGACGCCACCTCCCCGAAGAGGCCGCTGGCCGCGAGCCCGTCGAACAGGA
>JAZBPF010000023.1:0-8572 GCA_036351515.1 Pseudomonadales bacterium
GGGCGAGGGCAGCCAGGGCCAGGGCGAGGTCCGGTGCCAGGAAGCCGGGCTGCGTGACCCAGCCCGGCTCGGCGAGGGCATCGGCGATGCGGTCGAGATCTGCAGCGGGCGGCGCAAGGGTTCGCTCGGGGGCGGTCACGGTCGCGCTCTCGGGCGCCGGAGTGGCGCAGCGCGAGTATGGAGTCGGCGGGGCGGCGCACAAGCGCCGTCCGGCACCCGCCCGGGTCGGGAGGTCGCGTTCAGCCGGCGGCCGGTGCGAGCAGCTCCCGGAGGGGCGGAGGCACGTGCGGGTCCGCGCGGCCGAAGCCCTCGAGGTCCGCCAGGGAGGTGCGCTCGAGCACCCGCAGGACGATCGTGTTCACCCCGGGCCAGCGCGAGGCGAGGTCGCAGCGGTCGGCGATCTCGCAGCCCCCCGCCTCGGTGCAGCAGTCCGTGAGCGCCAGCGGGCCCTCCACGGCGGTGATCGCCTCCGCCAGGCTGATGGCGGCGGGGGCCCGGGCGATCTGGTAGCCGCCGTTCGGACCGCGCTTGGAGATCACGAGGCCGGCGTCGGCGAGGTAGCGCATGACCTTGCGTACCGTGGGCAGCGGCACATGGGTGAGTTCGGCGAGCGTCTCCATGGACACGCGGGCCGGGCGAACCCGTCCGAGATGGTGGAGAACGAGCACGCCGTAGTCCGCGAGGCGACCGATGCGGATCATGGGAGCCCTCCCGGGGCGGCAGTTGGAGCGAATTGTATACCTCATCCGTATTGAATACGAACGGGGTATCCATTAGCCTCGCGGGCCAGTGGTGAATTCCGAGCGCCGCAATCGGGAATGGGAACGATGAGCGAGAACGCCGAACGCATCGACGAGCTGGTCCAGCGCCGCTACGAGGCCGGCTGGGTCACGGACATCGAGTCCGAGACGCTCCCGCCGGGGCTCGACGAGGACACGGTCCGCTTCATCTCGGCCAAGAAGGGCGAGCCGGAGTGGATGACCGAATGGCGCCTCGAGGCCTTCCGCCACTGGCAGACCATGGACCATCCGGAGTGGGCCCACGTCCACTATCCGCCCATCGACTTCCAGGCGATCTCCTACTACTCGGCGCCGAAGAGCAAGGACGACGCGCCGAAGAGCCTCGACGAGGTCGACCCGGAGCTGCTGCGCACCTACGAGAAGCTCGGGATCCCCCTCGAGGAGCAGATGATGCTCGCCGGGGTCGCCGTCGACGCCGTCTTCGACAGCGTCTCCGTGGTCACCACCTTCAAGGAGAAGCTCGCCGAGGCGGGGGTGATCTTCTGCTCCATCTCCGAAGCCCTGCGCAATCACCCGGAACTCGTGCGCAAGTACCTCGGCAGCGTCGTGCCCTACCGCGACAACTTCTTCGCGGGCCTGAACTCCGCCGTGTTCAGCGACGGCTCCTTCGTCTACATCCCCAAGGGCGTGCGCTGCCCCATGGAGCTGTCCACCTACTTCCGCATCAACGCGGAGAACACCGGCCAGTTCGAGCGCACGCTCATCGTCGCCGACGAGGGTAGCTACGTGTCCTACCTCGAGGGCTGCACGGCGCCCCAGCGCGACGAGAACCAGCTCCACGCGGCGGTGGTCGAGCTCGTCGCCCTGAAGGACGCGGAGATCAAGTACTCCACGGTGCAGAACTGGTATCCCGGCGACGAGGAAGGCCGCGGCGGCATCTACAACTTCGTCACCAAGCGCGGCGTGGCCCACGAGAACGCGAAGATCTCCTGGACCCAGGTGGAGACGGGCTCCGCGATCACCTGGAAGTACCCCTCCGTGGTGCTGCGCGGCGACAACTCCGTGGGCGAGTTCTACTCCGTGGCGCTCACGCGCGGTCGCCAGCAGGCGGACACGGGGACGAAGATGATCCACATCGGGAAGAACACGCGCTCGACGATCGTCTCCAAGGGCATCAGCGCCGTGAACAGCGAGAACGCCTACCGCGGTCTCGTGCGCATCACGCCCACGGCCGAGGGCGCGCGCAACTTCACCCAGTGCGACTCGCTGCTCATCGGCGATCGCTGCGGGGCGCACACCTTCCCCTACATCGAGAGCCGGAACCCTTCCGCGATCGTCGAGCACGAGGCCACGACCTCGAAGGTGAGCGACGATCAGCTGTTCCTCTGCCGGCAGCGGGGCCTCGACCCCGAGAAGGCCGTGTCGATGATCGTGAACGGCTTCTGCAAGGAGGTGTTCCGGGAACTGCCCATGGAGTTCGCCGTCGAGGCCGGCAAGCTCCTCGAGGTGAGCCTCGAAGGCGCCGTCGGCTGAATCTGGAGAGCGAGCCATGCTGAAGATCCGCGGCCTGCACGTCGAAGTCGACGGCAAGGAAATCCTCAAGGGCATCGACCTCGACGTCGGCGCCGGCGAGGTGCACGCCATCATGGGCCCGAACGGCTCCGGGAAGAGCACGCTCGGCGCGGTGCTCTCGGGACGCGACGGCTACGAAGTCACCGGCGGCAGCGTCGAGTACCTCGGGCAGGACCTGCTCGCGCTGGAGCCCGAGGAGCGCGCGCGCGAGGGCGTGTTCCTCGCCTTCCAGTACCCGGTCGAGATCCCGGGCGTCTCCAACATGGAATTCCTGCGCGCCGCCGTGGAGGCCGTCCGCACGCACCGCGGCGAGCCGGCGCCGTCGGCCGTGGAGTTCATGAAGGAGGCGAAGGCCGCCTGCGCGGCCGTGAAGCTCGACCCCGCCTTCCTCAAGCGCGGCGTCAACGAGGGCTTCTCCGGCGGCGAGAAGAAGCGCAACGAACTCATGCAGATGCTGCTGCTGAAGCCGCGCCTGGCCGTACTCGACGAGACCGACTCGGGCCTCGACATCGACGCGCTGCAGGTGGTCGCCGAGGGGGTGAACTCCCTGCGCGATCCCGAGCGCGCCATCGTGATGGTCACGCACTACCAGCGGCTCCTGAGCCACGTGGTCCCCGATCACGTGCACGTGCTCGCGGGAGGCCGCATCGTCCGCTCCGGCGGCCGGGAGCTGGCCCTCGAGCTCGAGGAGAAGGGCTACGGCTGGCTGCAGGACGACGCCGCCTGAGCGGCGGGGAGAGATCATGGCCCAGACCGACCGCATCGAGGACTTCACGCGCAACGCGCAGGCCCGGGCCGAGGCCCTCGCCGAGGGCTCGGGGCCGCTGGCGGCGCTGCGTGCCGCGGGCCGGGACGCCTTCGCGGCCGCGGAGCTGCCGGGGCGGAAGACGGAGTCCTGGAAGTACAGCCGCGTCGGTGCCCTGCTCGAGGAAGGGCTCCTCGACCGTCCGGATCCCGGTGCGGATCCGGTCGCCGTGGCGGACTTCCCGGGGCTCGACGCGGATCGGATGCTCCTCGTCGACGGCGTCCCCCGTGGTCTTCCGAAGCCCGGCGAGGGCGTGGTGCTGCGGCGCCTCGCGGAGCTCGCCGAGCTCGAGGCCGCGGACCTCGGCGCCCTCGCGCCGGCGCAGGAGCGCCCCTTCGTCGCCCTGAACGCGGCCCTGGCCGAGGACGGCGTGCTCCTCCACGTGGGCCGCGGGGTCCGGGTGGAGCGCCCGCTCGAGCTGGTGCTCGCGCAGGGTGCCGGAACCGCCCCGCGCGGTGCCCATCCGCGGATCCTGGTGGTCCTCGAGCCCGGCGCGGAGCTCGCGCTCCTCGAGCGGCAGCTCGGCGCGGGCGCCGTCTTCACGAACGCGGTGATCGAGGTGCACGTGAAGGAGGGGGCACGACTGGATCACGTCCGCCTCGGTCTCGACGCCGGGGACGGTCGCTGGCTCACGGCCCTCGACGTGCGCGTGGATCGCGACGGCCGCTACGGCCTGCACCAGGCGCTCGTGGGCAGCCGCTTCCGTCGCAACGAGATCCGCATCCGCATGGCCGGGGCCGGCGCCGAGGCGACGGTCGGCGCCGCCACGCTCACGCGTGACCGCACCCACCTCGACACGCAGATGTCCCTGGAGCACGAGGTGCCGCACTGCACCTCGGACCAGCGCTTCCGCTCCATCGCCGGGGAGCGCTCCCGCACGGTGCTCAACGGGCGCATCCACATCCATCCGCAGGCACAGAAGACGGCCGCGGAGTTCAACACGCGCAACCTGCTGCTCTCGACGGACGCGGAGATCGACGCCAAGCCCGAGCTCGAGATCTACGCCGACGACGTGAAGTGCGCGCACGGCGCGACGGTCGGGCGGCTCGATCCCACGAGCCTGTTCTACCTGCGCAGCCGTGGCCTGGGCGAGACGGAGGCCCGCACCATGCTGAGCTTCGCCTTCCTCGGCAGCATCGTCGACGCGTTCCCCCTGGAGGCGGTGGGCAGCGCCGTGCGCGCCGAACTGGAGACCGCCTTCGCTCGACCCGCAGAGGAGACCCCGTGACTGCTTCCGCGCGAACGGCCGTCCCGACGCTCGACGTCGAGGCCCTGCGCCGCCAGTTCCCGATCCTCGAGCAGGAGGTGAACGGGCGACCGCTCGTGTACCTCGACAACGCGGCGACGACGCAGAAGCCCGAAGCGGTGGTCGAGGCGCTCGCCCACTACTACCGCCACGATCACAGCAACGTGCATCGCGCGGCGCACGCGCTGGCCGAGCGCGCGACCTTGTCCTTCGAGGCCGCCCGCGACCGGGTCGCGGACTTCCTCTCCGGCGACGGCCCGGACGCCGAGCCCGTGCGCCGCGAGGAGATCGTCTGGACCCGCGGCACCACCGAGGCCATCAACCTCGTGGCGAACGCCTGGGGCCGGGCGCACCTGTCCGCCGGCGACGAGATCGTGCTTACGGAGATGGAGCACCACGCGAACATCGTCCCCTGGCAGCTCGTGGCCGAGGCCACCGGGGCCGTGATCCGCGTCGTGCCCGTGACGGACGAGGGCGAACTCGACCTCGACGCCTACGCGGCGCTGCTGGGCGAGCGCACGCGCATCGTGTCGGTGGTGCACGTCTCCAACGCCCTCGGGACCGTGAATCCGGTCGAACGCCTGGTCGCCATGGCCCACGACGCCGGCGCCGTCGCGCTCGTGGACGGCGCCCAGGCCGTGAATCACTTCGCCGTGGACGTGAAGGCGATCGGCGCGGACTTCTACTGCTTCTCCGGGCACAAGCTCTTCGGACCCACGGGCATCGGCGTGCTCTACGGGCGCCAGGCGCTGCTCGAGGCCATGCCGCCCTGGCAGGGCGGCGGCGAGATGATCGACCGCGTGTCCTTCGACGGCACGACCTTCCAGGCCGCGCCCCTGCGCTTCGAGGCCGGGACGCCACACATCGCCGGGGCCATCGGCCTCGCCGCGGCCATCGACTGGTTCGAGTCCCTCGATCGGGCGGCGGTGATCGCCCACGAGCACGCGCTCCTCGAGCGCGTGGACGCGGCGCTCGCCGGCATGAACGACGTCCGTCGCATCGGCACGGCCCGGGCCCGCGCCTCCGTGGTCTCCTTCCTCGTGGACGGCGCCCACCCGAGCGACGTGGGCATGCTGCTCGACCAGCAGGGCGTGGCCGTGCGCACCGGACATCACTGCACGATGCCGCTCATGGATCGCTTCGGCATCCCCGGCACCGTGCGCGCCTCCTTCTCCCTCTACAACACGGAGGAGGAGGTGGACCGTTTCGTGACCGCCCTGGAGAAGGTGCGGACCTTCCTCTGAGCCCGGTCACTGCGATGGAGGACCGACCATGAGCGTGGAGACCTTCGATCCGAGCACCGCCGAGGGCGTGCGCATGACCGAGGCGGCCGTGCGCCACGTCCGTCGTCAGCTCGAGCGTTCCGGCGCCCGAGCCGTGCGGCTGGGCGTCAGCAAGAGCGGCTGCTCGGGCTTCATGTACCAGGTGGACTACGTCACGGAGCCCCGCGACGACGACACCGAGTTCCCCGTCGCCGAGACTCTCTCCGTCTTCGTCGATCCGGAGGCGCTCCCGCTCGTGCGCGGCACGGTGATCGACCTCGAGGTCGAGGGGCTGAACTCGGTGCTGAAGTTCCGCAATCCGAACGCCACGGCCGAATGCGGTTGCGGCGAGTCCTTCGCGGTCTGAGGCGCCCATGGAACGCCGCATGCTGGTGGTGCAGCGGGACTGTCCCGCTCGCCTCGTCCCCGCCGGGACCCGCATCACGATCCCGAAGGACACCTTCGTGACCCTCGCCCAGGCGCTCGGCGGCTCCTACACGGTGAACGTCGGCGGCAATCTCGCCCGCGTGGACGGCACCGACGCCGACGCCCTGGGGCTCGAGCCGCTGGAGCTCGAGTTCGAGGGCGGCACGCCCGGCGAGGTCTCCGAGGAGCACGTCTGGCAGGCGCTGCGATCCGTGTACGACCCGGAGATCCCCGTGAACCTCGTGGACCTCGGCCTCATCTACGACTGCGAAGTGGAGGGCGACCGGGTGTCCATCCGCATGACCCTCACGGCGCCCGGCTGCGGCATGGGGCCGGTGCTCGTGGACGACGTGAAGTACCGCGTGGGCAAGGTCCCGGGCGTCGAGACCGTCGACGTGGACCTGGTCTTCGATCCACCCTGGAGCCGCGAGATGATGTCCGAGGAAGCGCAGCTCGAACTCGGGGTGTACGGATGAGCGCGACGGCGGCGCCGGAACTGTTCGAGGCCGTCCCCTTCGGCCGTGACGTGCGCGCCGAGGACGTCGAGGAGGCGCTGTCCTTCTTCGACGACTGGGAGGACCGCTACCGCTACATCATCGACCTCGGCCGGGAGCTGCCGGAGATGCCCCCGGCCCTGCGCACCGAGGACCGCTACATCCACGGCTGCCAGAGCCAGGTGTGGATCGAGGAGCGGCGCGATCCGGACTCCGGCCATCTGCAGTTCGTGGTGGATTCCGACGCGATCATCGTGCGCGGCCTCGCCGCCATCGTCCTCTCCGCGCTGAACGACCGCACGCCGGAGGAGATCCGCGACGCCGACGTCGAGGGCTTCTTCGCGCGCATCGACCTCCTGAGGCACCTCTCGCCCACGCGCGGCAACGGCCTGCGCGCCATGGTGCAGCGCATCCGCGGCATCGCGGGGGCGCCGCAGGGCGCCTGAGTCAGCGCGTGCCGCCGAAGAGCAGCAGCACGATCAGCGCCAGCGCCGCCGTGATCAGCAGCCAGTCCCGGGTGCCGAGGCCCCAGGCGGCCGGCGGCTCGGCGTCCTCCCCCTCGCCCGCCTGCGTCGTCCCGGCCGTACACTCCGCCCAGACCGCGTCGCCCTCGCCCGGTGCGTCCCCCGCGCGCCGCGCCTCGTAGTCCTCGATCACGCCGCGCGCGGTCTCGACCCAGTCCTCGGGCACGAGCAGGTGCACCAGCCCCCCGGCCGGCAGCTCGCCGATGCCGCCCTCGAGGTGGTGCCCGACGATGCGCACGGGCACGCCCCGTTGCTCGAGCAGCCCCTTGACGAGGTGCGCGTCCAGGGAGGACTCGGCTGCGTAGACGACGCGGAGCTTGGAGGGCTCGCTCATGCTCACCCGCCGGGACGTACCGTGGCGGTTCGGGCCGCGAGCTCCGCGAGGCGAACATCGAGGGGGTGCGTCAGCGCATAGATGCCCGCGCGGACGGCGCGGGCACGCCGGACTACCGCTTCGAGCCGCGCTTGCTCGTCGCGGGCGTCGAGGATCCGCGCGTGGATCTCGAGGGCCTCGCCGAGTTCCGGGGCGTCGATGCCGTGCAGCGCTTCGAGCGCCCCGATTGCCTGCTCCGCGAGGTCGTTTGCGACATCGAGGCGGCCGGCGGCGAGCCGCTGCTCGGCCAGAACCAGTTCCGTGCGGGCCAGGGCGTCGCCGAGGTCGGCCGCGCGGTGAATCGCCAGGGCCTCCTCGATGGCGGCCTCGGCTTCCGCGAGCCGGCCCGCCGCCGTCAGGGCTCGTCCGTAGGCGCGGTAGATGGCGCCGAGCTGCGGATGCCCCGGCTCGACGCTCGGCAGTGCCCGGTCGAGGGCCTCCCGGCTCAGGGCCACGGCGCCGGCGGCGTCGCCCTGCAGGAGCCGGAGCGCGGACAACTGTCGGTGGGTGATGGCCACCCAGAGGTGGTCCGAGCCGAGGCTCCGCTCCTGCAGGGCGATGGACTCGCGCAGGGAGGCTTCGGCTGCTTCCAGCTGCCCGAGGGCGATCTGCACGTCGGCGAGTTCCGCGAGGGTGTTGCCGATCTGGGGGTCGTTCGGAGCGTTCGCGGCGCGCTGCAGCGCGAGAGTCTCCTGGAACAGAGACTCGGCCTCCGCGAAGCGGTGACGCACGGCGATGATGGACGCGAGCGTGTACTTCGCGTGAACCACGTCGTCGTGTCCCTCGCCCATGGACTTCCGCAGCACGCGGATGGCTTCCCTCGCCGTCTCCTCGGCGGGAGCGAGTTCCTCCATGGCCCAGAGGAGCGAAGCGAGGCTGCCGAGGCTCCGGCCGAGCGCCGGATGCTCTTCTCCGAGGAGACGACGCTGGTCCGCGATCGCCGCCTCGACCTTCTCCCGAGCCGCCGCGTAGTCGCCGCGGTAGAAGTCGATGGCCCCTAGTTCGTGGAAAATGTCGGGAACGCTCCAGTGGTCGCGCCCCCGGAGCCTCGTGGTGAGCTCGTAGGCACGCTCGAGGTCCTGCTCGGCGCCGTCGAGGTCGCCGAGCGTCGTGCGGATGGCGCCGCGGAC
>JAZBPF010000024.1:0-6830 GCA_036351515.1 Pseudomonadales bacterium
CGGCCTCGCCCTGCTCGTGGTGGCCACGCTCCACAGCGCGGGGCAACTCGGCTGGAACGTCCACAGCCTCGCCTATCTGCTCCTGTGCGGCGTGGTCGGCAGCGGCATCTACGGCGCCTGGGCCTACCTCGACCATCCCGGGCGCGCCTCGCGCAATCGCCTCGGGGCCGCGCGCAGCGCCCTGTTCCGCGAGCTCTACGCCCTCGACCGGAGCTGCCGCGAGCTGGCCGGACGCTGCGATCCGGAAGTGGGGCGGTCCGTGCAGAGCGCCATCGCGCGCACGGATCTCGGTGGGGGGGTCTTCCAGCAGCTCTTCGCCGTCGACCGCTCGCGCTTCCTGCGCCGCACCGCCGACGGCTCGGGAGCCTCGAGCGTCCGGACCGTGCCGAACCGGGACCAGGTGCCGCTGGTCGACTTCCTCTCGCAGCGCGTGCCCCGCGCGGAGAAGCGCGGCGAGGCGGCGGCGCTGCAGGACCTCCTCGCAGCGGTCTGCCGGCGCCAGGACGTGCTGCGGCGGATCCGCCGGGACGTGCAGCTCGCGGGCTGGACCAAGGTCTGGCTCTACCTGCACGTCCCGCTCACGGTGGCGCTCCTCGGCGCGCTGACGATCCACGTCGTCTCCACCTTCTTCTACTGGTGAGCGCCGTGGACGTCCTGCTCCGGGAGGTGAAGCGAGACGGCAGCGGCGCGATCCGCTACCAGGACGTCGAGGTGTCGGTTCCGGCGGTCACGATCGGCAGCCGCAACGACCGGGTGCTCCAGCTGCTCGGCCCGCGCGTGGGCGCCGAGCACGCCACGCTCGTCGCCGGCCGGGGCGGTGCGGAGGTGCGCTGCGAGCGCGGGCGCACCGTGCGCGTCGACGGCCGGGACGTCCGCCGCGCGAAGCTCGCGCCCGGCTCCCTCGTGGAGCTCGACGGGCACCGGCTCCGCCTCGTCGAGGCGCCTGCGGGCTTCGACCTCGCGCTCGAGTACGAGATCGACGAGAAGGCCCAGGCCGCAGGCTTCGAGCGTGCCTTCGTCACGGACCTCGACCGCACCTGGCTCGGGCGTCGCGGCCCGGCCTGGACGCTCCTGCTGGCGGTCGTGGTCGTCACCCTGGCCGTGCCGCTGGCCCTCCAGTTCACGGGAGACGAGGCGCCTGGCGGCGCGGCGCCGGCGCGTGCCGCGTGGGTCCCGGACGATCGGCTCTGGACTTCCGGCCCCCTGCATCCCGCCCACCAGCTGGCGCTCGGGGACGATTGCGGCGCCTGTCACCAGGCGCTCTTCCAGCGCGTGCCGGACGATTCCTGCACGAGCTGCCATGCGGACCTCGCCGATCACGTGCCCGCGGAGCTGGCCACGCGGATCGACGCGGCGCCCGGTCGCTGCGCGAGCTGCCACCTGGAACACAACGAGCCCGAGCGTCTGGTCCTCGAAGGCGACGGCCTGTGCACGGACTGCCATGCGGAGCCCGAGCGCTTCGCGCCCCACGTGGAGCTCGCCTCGACGACCGGCTTCGGGGACGCGCGCCACCCGGCCTTCGCGGTGGATCTCGTGCAGCCCGTGGTGCAGGAGGCCGGCACCGGGCTCCTGTTCTCCTGGGAGACCGTACGCATGCCCCTGGACGCCGCGGAGGACCGCTCGAACCTCGTGTTCCCGCACGACGTGCATCTCGACGCCGGCAAGGTCCGGACCCTCGACACCGATGCGGCCCTGGCCTGTGGCGACTGCCACAGGGCGCAGCCGGACGGCGAGCACTTCGCGCCGGTGCGCATGGCGGAGCACTGCATCGACTGCCACGAGCTGAAGTTCGATCCGGACGATCCCTCCCGGGAGCTTCCCCACGGGCAACCGCTCGAGGTCCTGCTCACGATCGAGGGCCACTACTTGCGGAAGTTCTCCGACCCGGATCGGGGCGCGGACGACGGCCGGCGTCGGCGCCGGCCCGACCGGGGGGCCGATGCCGCGCGCTGCACGGACTCTCCCTTCGCATGCGCCATGGCGGCGACGGAGCAGGAGGCGATCAATCAGTTCACGCAGCGGGGCTGCGTGACCTGCCATCGGGTCGAGGACCTCGGCACGGCGGATCTCTACGGTCGCTTCCAGGTGCGTCCGGTGCGCCTGACCGCGGACTTCTATGCCGATGCGCGCTTCGACCACCGCAGCCACCGCACGCACCCCGAGCTCGAGGGGGACGCCGTCTGCGGCGACTGCCACGACGCGCGCAGCTCCTCGGCCAGCGCGGACGTGCTCATGCCGGCGCTCGACGGCTGCACCGACTGCCACGGCGACGCGTCCGTGGGCGACGTCGTGGTCCTCGCCTGCGGCGACTGCCACGGCTATCACCCGCACGGCACCACCACGGCCGCGACCGGTCTGCGCTCCGCCGCGGTGATCCCCCTTCCGAGACTGCAGGAGGCCGGCCCGTGAGAGCTGTCCGCACCTTGCTCATGCTCGCGCTGGCGTCGGCGCTCGCCGGCTGCGGTGGCGGGAGTTCGACGACGGATCCGGCCGGTACGGGGCCGCAGACCGATCCCTGCGACGGGGGCTGCGCGGAATCCGGCGCCTTCCTCTCGGTGGCGGAGGTGGAGCAGATCCTCGCCCAGGGTGTCGCCGAGGCGCAGGCGCGCGGCGTCGACGCGACCCTCGCGGTCGTGGATCGCGTCGGCAACGTCCTCGCGGTCTACCGGATGGGACCCGCCGCGGAGCGGGAGGTGCTGCTGACGACCTCCGCGGACGGCAGCCCCGCGATCGACGCGGGCCTCGAGGGCATCCGCCTGCCGGTGACGCCGGCGCCCGTGAACCTGGACGACCAGGCGGCGATCGCGAAGGCGGTCACCGGCGCGTACCTGTCCTCCGAGGGGAACGCCTTCACCACGCGCACGGCGAGCCAGATCGTGCAGGAGCACTTCAATCCCGGCGAAACGGACCAGCCCGCCGGGCCGCTCTTCGGCGTCCAGTTCAGTCAGCTCGCCTGCTCCGACTTCACGGCGGCCTTCGACGGCACGGGCCCCAGTCCCGGCCCGCATCGCTCCCCGCTCGGCCTCTCGGCCGATCCGGGCGGCCTGCCGCTCTACGAGGACGGGACCGTGGTCGGCGGCATCGGCGTCCTGGCCGACGGAATCTACGGTCTCGACAAATCGATCTTCGACGACGACGACGACGTGGACGAGGCGATCGCCCTCGCGGCGAGCTTCGGCTTCCTGCCGCCGGTGGATCGCCGGGCCGAGCGGATCACCGTCGAGGGCAAGGTCTTCCGCTTCAGCGACGTGGAGCCGTCCGAGTTGGCGAGCGATCCGGGCGCGGCCACCCCGCTCGCGGCGCTGGCGCCGGGGACCGGTGCTCTTGTCCCCGTCACCGGTTACTTCGACGGCACGATCCGTCCGGGCCTCGCCTTCGGGACTGCGGCCTCGGGGATTCGCCCCGACGGCGGCGTCGACTTCCCGGGTCAGGACGCCTTCGTGTTCGTGGACGCGACGGACACTCCGCGTTTCCGCCCGCGGGCCGGAACGGACGGCGCCGACGCCCTGACCGCGGAGGAGGTGCGCACGGTGCTCTCCCGTGCCCTGGCGGTGGCGGAGCGGGCGCGCGCCCAGATCCGCCGCCCGCTCGGGACGCCGGCGCGCGTCACCATCTCCGTCGTGGACACGAACGGGGAGATCCTCGGGATGGTGCGCTCCCGCGACGCTCCGGTCTTCGGCGCGGACGTGTCCCTCCAGAAGGCCCGCACCGCGACCTTCTTCTCGTCGGCGGCGGCGGGCGCCTTCCTCCGTGCGCTGCCCGACGCCAAGTACCTCGAGACGACGGACACGACCGTCGGCGTCTATCGCGAGGTCTCCCTCGGCGCCTACGCGGACGCGCTCGAGAGCTTCCTCGGCAGTCCCGACGCCCTCTCCACCGGCGAGATCGCCTTCTCCGACCGGGCGGGGGGCAACCTCTCCCGCCCCTTCTTCCCGGACGGCATCACCTCGGCGCCGCCGGGGCCGCTCTCCAAGCCGCGCGGCCGCTGGAGTCCGTTCTCCACGGGCCTCCAGCTCGACGTCGCGATCAACGCGGTGCTGCAGCACGTGCTGTTCGTCGCGAGCGCGGGGACCCTGGTCCCGGACGTCGGGGCGGGGTGTGCCGGCGTGGATCTCGCGAGCGATCTCTCGGGCGTCGCGCCCACGGTCGCGGCGCTGCGCATCGCCAACGGTCTGCAGATCTTCCCGGGCAGCGTGCCGATCTACCGCGACGGGGTCCTCGTGGGCGGCGTCGGCGTCAGCGGGGACGGGGTGGATCAGGACGACATGATCGCCTTCCTCGGGGTGCACGAGGCCGGCGAGGCGCTCGGCACCGGCGTCGGCAACGCGCCGCCGGAGCGGCGCGCCGACACGCTCACGCCCCAGGGTGTGCGCCTGCGCTACGTCCAGTGCCCGCAGGCGCCGTTCCTCGACAGCGCGGAGGACGACGTATGCCAGGGCAAGTGAACGCTCCCGGCGCGGCGCTGCGCCGGTTCGTGGCCGCACTGGTCGTCGCCGGGCTGGCGGGCGGAGCAGAGGTCGCCCCCGCCCGGGCCGCGGAGACCTGCTATCGGGATCCGGACACCGGCCGCATCGTCGCGCGGCGGCGCCCCGGCTACGAGGCGGTGCCCTGTCCCGGCGCCGAGCCCGCGCCCGCCGCGGAGGACCCCGGCGCCGAAGCGGGTGGCGACGATGCGCGGACGCGTCGGCGGGTGGCCGATCGACCGCGCGACGACGGCGTGCCGCCGCGGAGCCGGAATCCGGTCTCGCCGGTACCCCGACCGAGCGCCGAGGACTACGTGAGCGCCGTCCCCATGCCCGATCGCTGGCGGATCGTCGACGCCCTCGGCTACGAGAACAACCTCCTCGACCCGTACGACCGCAACGTCCTGAAGGCCGACAAACCGGTCACCGGGGAATGGTTCTTCAACCTCGGGGTGATCTCCGACAGCTTCGTGGAGCTGCGGGACGTGGTCACCCCCGTCGGCGTGAACAGCACGGACGACGCCGGGGACCTCGGGGTCTTCGGGGATCCGGAGCAGCTCGCCTACATCCAGAACCTCGCGACGGAGTTCGTCTACTACAAGGGCGACACCGTCTTCCGGCCGCCGGACTGGGAATTCCGCTTCACGCCCGTGTTCCAGTACAACCGCACGGAGCTGGAGGAGGTCACGGGCGTCAACGTCGACCCCCGGCGCGGCACCAATCGCAACGATCACTTCGTGGGCATCCAGGCAGCCTTCGTCGACAAGCACCTGCGCAACGTCTCGGAGCGCTACGACTTCGACAGCATCCGGGTGGGGATCCAGCCGTTCTCGAGCGATTTCCGGGGCTTCCTGTTCCAGGACAACCAGCTCGGGATCCGGCTCTTCGGGAACCGGCGCAACAACGTCTTCCAGTACAACCTCGCCTGGTTCCGACGCCTCGAGAAGGACACGAACAGCGGCCTGAACGACCTCGGCAAGGATCTGCGGGACGACGACGTCTTCGTGGCGAACGTCTACTGGCAGGACCTCGGGGTGAAGGGCTTCTTCTCCCAGGCGACGGTCCTCTGGAACCGGAACCGCGAGGACGACGAGTTCGAGTTCGACAAGAACGGCTTCATCGCGCGTCCGGCCTCGATCGGGGCGGAGCGTCCGCGCGGCTACGACGCGGTCTACCTCGGCTACAACGGGGACGGTCACTTCGGACGCCTGAACCTCACCACCTCGCTCTACTACGCCCTCGGCGAGAGCGACCCGGGCGTCTTCGTGGACCAGCCGGTGGACATCGGCGCGCTCTTCGGAGCCTTCGAGGCCAGCATGGACTTCGACTGGATCCGGCCCCGGGTCTCCTTCCTCTACGCGAGCGGTGACGACGATCCCTTCGACGACCGGGCGACGGGCTTCGACGCGGTCTTCGAGAACCCGCAGTTCGCCGGCGCCGACACGAGCTACTGGATCCGTCAGGCGACGCCCCTCGTGGGTGGCGGCCGGGTCGCGATCAGCGGCCGCAACGGGGTGCTGCCGAGCCTGCGCTCCTCGAAGGAGCTCGGTCAGTCGAACTTCACGAATCCGGGCCTCTGGCTCGGTGGCCTCGGCGTCGATCTGGACGTGCTTCCGGAGCTGCGCCTGTCCGCGAACGTGAACTACCTGCGCTTCGACCGCACGGAGGTGCTCGAGGCGGCGCGGAACCAGGGACCGATCGACGAGGAGATCGGCATCGACGCGTCGCTCTCGCTCACCTGGCGGCCGCTCATGTCCCAGAACGTCGTCGTCCGGGCGTCCTACGCGCAGCTCTTCGCCGGCGACGGCTACGACGATCTCTACCCGGACGAGGATCCAGGCTACTGGCTCCTCAACGTCCTGCTCGCGTTCTAGGAGAGAAGCGATGGCCATGCGGCACTGGGCACTCGCAGCGGCGCTGTCCCTGACGGCGATGGTCACCCTGCCCGCGGCCGCGAGCGAAGGCTCGCGCGCCGTGGAGCGGGACTACGTGACGGCGCCCCTGGCGCCGGCGAGCCAGAGCGCCGAGGCTGCGGCGCGCAAGAGCGCGGGGTGCCTCTCCTGCCACGAGGAGACGGACGCCCCGACCATGCACGACAACCCGGCCGTGAAGCTGGGCTGCGCGGACTGTCACGGCGGGGACTACGAGGTCTTCCTGCCGTCGGGGATCGGTCGTGACGACCGCCGCTACCTCGAGACCATGGAGCAGGCGCACGTCCTGCCGACCTATCCCGAGGACTGGCACCATCCGCACAGCGCGAACCCCGAGCGCAGCTACACGCTCCTGAACCGGGAGGCCCCCGAGTACATCCGCTTCGTGAATCCGTCGGACTACCGGATCGCGGAGGAGGCCTGCGGCTCCTGTCAC
>JAZBPF010000025.1:0-4224 GCA_036351515.1 Pseudomonadales bacterium
CCGCTCACCGGCGCGGCACGGGGGGTTCGATGCGCACGGTCGTCTATCCGGGCACCTTCAATCCGATCACGATCGGCCACATGGACCTGGTGCGGCGGGCGAGCAAGCTCTTCGACCGCGTGATCGTCGCGATCGGCACGAGTCCCCAGAAGAACCCGTCCATCGAGCTCGCGGACCGCATCGCGCTCTGCCGCGAGGTGCTCGACGGCCTGCCGGGGGTGGAGGTCGACGGCTTCAACGAACTGCTCATCGACTACGCCCGCCGCAAGGGGGCGCAGTTCATCCTCCGCGGCCTGCGCACGGTCGCGGACTTCGAGTACGAGTTCCAGATGGTGGACATGAACCGGCGACTCGCGCCGGAGCTGGAGTACGTCTTCCTGGCGCCGTCGGAGAACTGCTCGTTCATCTCCTCGACGCTGGTGCGGGAGATCGCGCTCTACGGCGGGGACGTCTCGAAGTTCGTGCATCCGGCCGTGGCCCGCGCCCTCGAGCGCCAGCACGGGACCGGCAAGGGCTGACGAGCCCGGATCCGGCTCCGGACCCGGGCGGCTCCGGAGCGAGCTTCCGTCGGGTCAGCGCGTGGCGCCGTAGTCGGTCCGCCAGCCCTCGTTGCGGCACCCGAGGCAACGCACGAAGGTGGCCTTCGCGGGGCCCACGACCAGCGCCTGTCCGCTCTCGGCGACGTTGCCGCCGGCGAGGCTGAAGGGCAGCCCCACGAGGAAGACCGCGCTCCCGATCACCGTCGTGGCGAGGCCCACGGGCCGCGCCACGAGCAGGTCCGCGGCCATGGAGCCGGCCCCGGGCGGGTTCTCCCGGACCACGGAGTTCTGCTGCGCCCCCGCCGGGACCCCGGCGGCCAGCGTGGCGAGCAGGAGCAGGGCGGACCCGCTCCGCCGGAGCAATGGCTGCATCTCGACTTTCCTCCGTCGTGCCCGCGGCCCCGGCCGCGGCTGATCCGAATCACGCTAGGACGATAGCACCCCGCGCGCCGCCTGACCGCTCGCTCCGCTCCCGGGCCCGTCGGGCGGTGTCCACGGACGGCACGGACGGCGGGATCGACCTCGCTGGTTCCGGTTCGGGGCGTCGTCCCGCGCCGGGTCTCCCGCCGGCCCCCGCTCAGCGCTGGCAGCGGGGACAGTAGACCGTCGCGCGCTGCGCCAGGCGCACGCCCCGCAGGGGCGTACCGCAGCGGCCGCAGGGGTCGCCGGCCCGCCCGTAGGCGGCCAGGGACTGGCGGAAGTAGCCCGGCCGACCGTCGCTGCCGACGAAATCCCGCAGGGTCGTCCCCCCCACGGCCACCGCTTCGCCGAGCACGGTGCGGATCGCCCCGGCGAGCGCGTCGTAGCGCGCCCGGGACACGGCGCCGGCCGCCCGCGACGGGCGGATGCCGGCGCGCCAGAGCGCTTCCGTCGCGTAGATGTTGCCGACGCCGACGACCACGCGGGCGTCCATGACGAAGGCCTTCACCGGGGCCCGGCGCCCGCGGGCGCGGGCGTGCAGCCAGGCGCCGTCGAAGCGCTCCCCGAGGGGCTCCGGTCCCAGCTCGGCGAGCAGGAAGTGCGCTTCCGGCGGACCCTCGACCCAGTGCACGGAACCGAAGCGCCGGGGATCGTTCAGGCGCAGGCGCGGCGCGCCCGCGAAGGCGAATTCGAGGTGGTCGTGCTTCGCCCAGGGGGTCTCCGCGGGCACGAGGCGCAGGCTCCCGGACATGCCCAGGTGCACGAGCAGCGTGCCGGCGTCGAAGCGCAGGAGCAGGTACTTCGCCCGGCGGTCGACGCGGGCCAGCCGGGCCCCGGTGACGCGCTGGGCGAGGTCGTCCGGCACGGGCCAGCGGAGCCGGGGCTCGCGCACCACCGCCGCCTCGAGCCGTCGGCCCTCGAGATGCGGGGCGAGCCCGCGCCGGGTGGTCTCGACCTCCGGCAGCTCAGGCACGGCCGGCTCCTCGCCGCGCGCCGGTCGCGGCACGGGGGACGGTAAGATGCCGGGCTGCGGAACGATCGGGGACCGGAGCGGATGCGCGCACCGTGAAGCCGGAACGCTGGCTGGGAGTGGACACGGGAGGCACCTTCACGGATCTCGTCCTCGTGGACGCGGACGGGGTACGGGTGCACAAGGTGCTCTCCACGCCCGGTGCGCCGGAGGTGGCGATCCTCGAGGGCGTCGAGGCGCTGGGACTCGCCCCCGCGATCGCCCGCGGCGAGGTGCGGATCGTACACGGCAGTACCGTGGCCACCAACGCGGCGCTCGAGCGTCGGGGGGTGCGCACGGCCTACGTCGCCGACGCGGGGCTCGGCGACGTGCTCACGCTCGGCCGCCAGGCCCGGGCCGCGCTCTACGACCTCACCCCGGCCTCGGAGCCCCCGCCCGTCCCGCCGGAGCTGTGCCTCGAGCTGGACGCACGGCTCGCCGCGGACGGCTCCGTGCAGCGGCCGCTGACCGCCGAGGCGCTCGAGGACCTCGTCGCCCGGGTGCGCGCGGCGCGTCCGGAAGCGGTGGCCGTGAACCTGCTCTACAGCTGGCTCGACGAGCAGCACGAACGAGCCGTCGCCGAGGCCCTCGCGGCGGCCCTCGGTCCGGCGGTCTTCGTCACCCGCTCGAGTTTCGTGCTCCCGGAGTACCGGGAGTACGAACGCGGGATCGCCACCTGGCTGAACGCCTGGCTCGGCCCCCGGGTGCAGGGCTATCTCGATCGCCTGCGGCGCGCCCTGGCGCCCGCGAGCGTCGCGGTCATGCAGTCCGCGGGCGGCACCATGGAGGCCGAGGTGGCCGCCACCCGCGCCGTCAACCTGCTCCTCTCGGGACCCGCCGGAGGCGTGGCCGGGGCTCGGTATCTGGGACGTCTGGACGGAAGTGAGCGCCTGCTCACCTTCGACATGGGCGGCACCTCCACGGACGTCGCCCTGGTGGACGGCGAGCCGGCGCTCGCCGCCGACGCGCACCTCGGGCCCTGGCCCGTCGCCGTGCCCATGCTGGACATCCACACGATCGGGGCCGGCGGCGGCTCCCTCGCGACCCTCGACGCCGGCGGCGCCCTGCGCGTGGGGCCGGAGTCCGCCGGCGCGGATCCGGGGCCGGCCTGCTACGGCCGCGGCGGTCGCCGGGCCACGGTCACGGACGCGCACGTGGTCCTGGGTCGCCTGCCCGCGGCGGCGGCGCTCGGCGGGAGCGTGCGCCTGGACGTCGCCGCCGCGCGCGAGGCGGTGGGCGCGCTCGCGGACGCGCTCGGCACGGACCTCGAGACGGCCGCCCGGGGGATCCTGCGGATCGCCGACGAGCACATGGCCCGGGCCCTGCGGGTCATGTCCGTGGAGCGGGGGCGGGATCCGCGGGGGTTCACGCTCTGCTGCTTCGGCGGCGCCGGCGGGCTGCACCTCTGCGCCCTCGCCGAGCGCCTCGGCATGACCCGGGCCCTGGTCCCGGCCCATGCGGGGCTGCTCTCGGCCCTGGGCATGCTCGTCGCGGCCCCGGAGCGGAACCTCTCGCGCACGCTCCGGCGCCCGCTCGCGGAGCTGGACGCTGCGACGGCCCGCACCGCCCTCGGCGAGCTGGCGGCGGCCGGGCGTGCCGAGCTCGAGCGCGAGGGGCACGGCGGGCGGGGCTTCGCGACGGAATACGCCCTGGACCTGCGCTACCGGGGACAGGCCCACGCCCTGCAGCTCGAGCTCGGAACGGACGCCGCCGGCCGGGGCGGGGCGGCGCCGGAGCTCCCGACCGTGGACCCGGCCGCCCTGGCCGAGCGCTTCCACGCCCGGCACGCCGAACGCTACGGCCACGCGCTGCGCGCGCCGGTGGAGGTGGTGACGCTCCGGGTACGGGTCCGGGCGGTGCACACACCGCCGGTGCTGCCCACGCGAGCGCACGGCGCGCCGGCGGAACCGGCGGCACGGGTCCCGGTCGCGGGGGAGGACGCGCCCGTGGAGCTCTTCGAACGGGAGTCGATGCCCGCCGGTCAGCGGCTCGCGGGCCCTGCGCTGGTGGTGGAGGCGACGGCGACGACCTGGATCGCGCCGGGCTGGCGCGCGGTCGTGACGGAGCGGGGGGCGCTCCTGCTCGAGCGGGAGGCGGCCGGCGCGCGGGCGCCGGCCCCGGGGGTCACTTGATCTTCGATTCCTTGTAGATCACGTGCTTGCGCACCACCGGATCGAACTTCTTGAACTCGAGCTTGTCCGGGGTGTTCTTCTTGTTCTTGTCGGTCGTGTAGTAGTGGCCGGTGCCGGCCGTCGA
>JAZBPF010000026.1:0-2265 GCA_036351515.1 Pseudomonadales bacterium
CCCGCGCCATGCGCCCCACGGGCAGGCGGCGCGACTTGGCGCCCTTCCCGGTCACGGCCACCACGCCGTCGGCGACGTCGAGATCCGGAACGTCCAGGCCGACGAGTTCGGCGAGGCGCAGGCCGCTGGAGTAGAGCAGCTCGAAGCAGGCCTGGTCCCGCGCGCGCAGCCACGCCGCCGGGTCGGCTCCGGCATCGGCCGGCAGGTCCAGGAGCCGGGCGGCCTGGTCCACGTCCAGGGTCCGCGGCAGGCGCTTCGGGGCCCGCGGCGCGGTGATACCCCGCGCCGGGTTCCGCTGTACCCGCCCCTCCCGGGCGAGCCAGTCGTAGAAGGTGCGCAGGGCCGAGAGCGCCCGGGCGATGGAGCGTCCGCCGCAGCCCCGCCGGTGCTCGGCGGCCACGAAGGCGCGCACGCGGTGGCTGTCCACGTCGGCGAGGGCCAGGGCCGGGTCCAGCTGCGCGAGGAAGCGGTCGAGATCGCGGCCGTACCCGTCCACGGTGCGCGGCGAGAGCTGCCGTTCGTGGGCGAGGTGGGACAGGAACGCGTCGCGGACGGCGTCGTGTGCCGCCGGGGCGGCGCTGCTCATGCGGTGCCCGTGGCGTCCCGCGCGGCGGCGGCGCCCGTGTCGCGCGCGAGCATGCGCGTCGCCAGGCGCCCGAGGGTCTCGCCGAGGAAACGGAAGAAGAGCGTGCCCATGTCCGGGGAGAAGTGGCGCGGGTCGCTGCTGCCAAGCGCCACCACGAGCGTTCCCCCGGGAAGCGACACGGGCATGACGGCCGCGGACCCGACGCTGCCCTCGGCGTCCGGGAACAGGAACGCGAGCTCCGCCTCGCGGAGCACGCCGCAGACGATGCGTCCGGAGCGCAGCAGTCCGCCGACGGTCCGTTCCGCCTCGCTCGCCTCCAGGACCGGGAGGGCGTCGTGCAGGACGTGGGGCTGCGGCTCCCGGGCGAGGACGCACAGGCGCACGGCGTCCAGTTCGAAGCCTTCCGCGAGTCCCGTCTCGAAGCGCCCGACGAGCGTCGGCAGGTCTTCCGCCTCGAGCAGGGCGCCGGTGATCGCGAGGGTCTGCTCGAAGATCTGGTGGTTGGTACGCGCGTTGCGCAGCAGCTCGTTCAGGCGCCGGCGCGTGTCGATGTTGCGCTCCCGCAGGAGGGCGACCTGTCGTTCCACCAGGGAGACGGATCCGCGGCTGCCGTGGGGCAATTCGAGCTCCGCGAGCAGGCTCTCGCGACCGTCGAAGAAGTCCGGATGCGTGCGCAGGTAGGCCGCGACGGCCTCCGCGGAAGGGGGGTCGGCGGTCGACGCGTCCGCGCCGCCTTCGGCGACCGGGGGCGTCTCCGCGAGGTCGGTGCCTCGTTTCTCGCTCATGGCTCGATGCGCCCCTCGAAGACCACGGCGGTCTCGCCCGTCATCTTAATGGCATGGCCGGGGCCCTGCCAGGCGAGGCGCAGCTTGCCTCCGGGCAGGGAGACCTTCACCCGCGCCTCGCAATGGCCGGAGCGGATCGCCGCCGCCACGGCGGCGCAGGCGCCGGAGCCGCAGGCCTGGGTCTCGCCGACGCCGCGTTCGAAGACCCGCAGGCGCAGGAAGCCGCGGTCCACCACCTCGCAGAAGCCCACGTTCACGCTCTCCGGGAAGGCGGCGTGGGCCTGCAGCGCGGCCCCCAGCGTGGCCACGGGCGCGGCGGCCACGTCCGGGACGAAGCAGACCGCGTGCGGATTGCCCATGGACACGAGGGCGAGCTCGACCGGCGCCGGCCCGCCCTCGGGGAAGGACACGCGCGCACCGCCCTCGACGAGCTCGGCGAGCGGACCCGGTGCGAAGGGGAGGGCGCGCGGATCGAAGTCCGGTTCGCCCATGTCGACCTCCACCTGGCCGTGGTCCAGCACGCGGGCGACGATCCGGCCCTTCGGGACCTCGAGGACGATGCGCCGCTTGCGGGTCAGGCGCCGCTCGCGCACGAAGCGGGCGAGGCAGCGGGCGCCGTTGCCGCACTGCTCGGCCTCGCTTCCGTCGGTGTTGTAGATGCGGTAGCGGAAGTCCGCGTCGGGGGTCGACGGCGGTTCCGCCACGAGGAGCTGGTCGAAGCCGATGCCCCGGTGCCGGTCCGCCAGCGCACGGATCCGCTCCGGCTCGAGCCGGGCGCGCTGGGTCACGAGGTCGACGACGACGAAGTCGTTGCCGAGCCCGTGCATCTTGGTGAACTCGAGGAGCGCCACGGTCAGGCCCCGTCCGGGGACTCGAGCGCGAGCTGGTCCTCCA
>JAZBPF010000027.1:0-8341 GCA_036351515.1 Pseudomonadales bacterium
CGACTGGGCCGGCGGCAACGCGATCACCGTCGCCACCGCCGTGCCGGGCCAGGTGGCGGCGCAGCCGCGCTACATCGTCGAGCACGTGACGACGCTCGTGGCCGAGGAAGACACGCTCAATCTCTCGAACATCGGACAGTCCGTGGGCGCACCCACGGAGATCTTCCGCATCACCGCCCTCGGCACCGGAGGCTCCGAGCGGGCCCAGGTGCTGCTGCAGGCGACCTACGGGAGGGTGCTGTGATGAACCCGTTGCGCACGGACGTGGGCGTTCCCTGGGATCGGCGAATGCACCGAGCAGTCAGGCAAGCGCTCCTGGCGCTGATCTGCCTCGGCGCGCTGAACGCGCATGCGATCCTGCCTCCCGTGGCGAACGACGACACGGCGGGACCGATCGACGAGGGCGATCAGCTCAGCAACTTCGATCCGCGGGTCAACGACAACGACGGGGACGTGCTTCTTGATCAGGAACTTCGAATCGTCGGCGCTTCCTCCGCGGACGGCGTCATCGATCTCGAGGATTTCGACGACTTCGGCTTCCGGCGCCTCGACTTCGAGCCAGCGTCCGATTTCAGCGGAACCGCACTAATCACCTACACGCTCGAGGACGAGTCCGGGCTGCAGGACACGGCGACCATCTCGGTGACGGTCACCCCGCAGAACGACGATCCGGTGGCGATCGACGACAGTGCGGCCACCGACGAGACGGACTTCGTCGAGATCGACGTCATCGCGAATGACCAGGACCCGGACCTGGCCTTCGAGGGGGACACGCTCACGGTCGTCTCCGTGGATCCGGGTGGCCGTGGCACCACGAGCATCGTCGGTCCCACGACCATCCGCTATACGCCGGATCCCGGGCAGGACGGGGACGACAGCTTCGGCTACGTCATGCGCGATGCCGCCGGGGAGACCGATTCGGCGAGCGTGACCGTGGCCGTCAACGATCGCCCGGTCGCGGACGACGACAGCGAGGTCACTCCGGAGGACACCCCGATCCTGATCGACGTCCTCGACGACGACTTCGATGCCGATGGTACCGCGCCGACCATCGACGATCCGACGGTCGTGCCGCCGGCCAACGGTACGGCCGTGCTGCAGGGCGGTGGGATCCTGTACACGCCCGACCCCGACTGGTCGGGGATCGACAACTTCACCTACCGGATCACCGACGGATCCCTCACCGACGAAGCGCAGGTCACCGTGGAAGTCACGCCGGTGGACGACGTGCCGGTGGCCGGGGACGATGCGGCGACGACCGACGAGCAGACGGCCGTCGACGTCGCCGTGCTCGCGAACGACGATTCCGGGGACGGTGGCGTCACGATCACCGCCGTGTCGGTGCCTGCGAACGGTACTGCGGTGGCGGCGGGTGGGCTGATCACCTATACGCCCAACGCCGATTTCTTCGGCGACGACAGTTTCAGCTACACGATCGAGGATGCCTTCGGCAGCACGTCCGCCTCGGCGACGGTCACGGTCACGGTGTTGGACTCCGAGGACGACACCCCAGTGGCCGTGAACGACAGCGCGACCACGGACGAGGAGAACGGGATCGCCATCGACGTGCTCGCGAACGACTCGAGCGTCGACACGGGCCCACTCACCATCACCGCCGTGACGCAGCCCGCGAACGGGACCGTCGTCAACCAGGGCATCGACGTCGACTACCTCCCGAACGCCGACTTCTACGGTACGGACACCTTCACCTACACCATCACCGACGCCACGGGCTCGAGTTCGGCCACGGCGACGGTCACGGTGACGGTGGTCGATCAGGACGACACGCCCGTCGCGGTCGACGACGCCGGTTCCGGAGACGAGGAGCAGCCCATCGTCGTCTCGGTGCTTGCCAACGACAGCTCCGTCGACACCGGGCCGCTGTCCATCAGCGGCTTCACGAGCGGTGCGAACGGAACCGTCACGCAGGTCGGCGACGACCTCGTCTACACCTCGGACGTCGACTTCTTCGGCGCTGACAGCTTCACCTACACCGTAGTGGACGCCACGGGGACCTCTGCGGCGACCGGAACGGTCACGGTCACGGTCGCGGACACGGACGACGCGCCGGTGGCGAGCCCGGACTTCGTCGTGACCCCCGAGGACAACGCGGTCACGGTCGACGTGCTCGCCAACGACACGACCGTGGACACGGGCCCGCTGTCCATCACGGCCGTCACCCAGGGGACGAACGGGACGGTCGTGCTGGCCGGCACCACGGTCACCTACACACCGAACCTCGACTACGTGGGGGCGGACAGCTTCACCTACACGATCGTGGACGGTACCGGCACGAGCACGGCGACGGGCACCGTGAACGTCACGATCGGCGAGGAGGACGACGCCCCGGTCGCCGTCGACGACACGGCGACGACGCCGGAGGACGTCCCGCTCACGGCTTTCGATCCCCTCGTGAACGATTCCACGGTCGACGCCGGCACGCTGTTCATCGCCTCGGCGAGCGCCGCGGAAGGCACGGTGACCGTGGCCGGGGATGGCCTCACCCTCGACTGGGCGCCGCCGCCGAACCAGTTCGGGACCTTCACGATCCAGTACGTGGTCCAGGACACGGTCGGCCCTTCGACGGACACGGGCACCATCACGGTCACGGTCGGCGCCGTGAACGACGCACCGGTCGCGAACGACGACACGGTGGTCACGGACGAGGACGTGCCGCTGGTCATCGACGTCCTCGCGAACGACTTCCTCTTCGACGCGCCGGTGACGATCACGGCCGCGGGCCGGACCTGGACGCTGGGCGGCGTCGACTACCCGAACAGCTCCAACAGCGATCCGACCACCGTCGTGGACCAGCAGTCCGGGGATTCCGTGACGCTCCCGAACGGCACCGTCGAGATCCAGGGCGGCACCACGCTGCTGTACACGCCCAAGGCGGAGTTCAGCGGTTCGGACTTCATCGAGTACGAGATCACGGACGTCGACGGCGAGACCGCCACGGGCCGCGTCGACATCACCGTGAACCCCGTGAACGACGCGCCCATCGGTCCGGACCTGCAGACCTTCTCCATCGTCGAGAACCAGTCGCTCTCGCTGGTGGCGGACGGCGTGCTCCAGCCCGCCTACGACCCCGACGGCGATCCGATCACCGCCGTGCTCCAGGACCCGGCGCTCAACGGGGTCGTGGTGCTGCAGGGCAACGGTGCGCTCACCTACACGCCGAACCTCAACTTCACGGGAACGGACAGCTTCACCTTCTTCGTGGACGACGGCTCCACCACGAGCACGCTGCTGACCGTGGAGGTCACGATCACGCCGGCACCGCCCGCGCCGCCGCCCCCGCCCCCCGGCGAGGTGGAGTTTCCCTTCGACCTGGCCCAGGTGCCCCTCGAGCTGGCGGTCGGGGTGGAGCCGAACGTCCTGATCATCATGGACGACTCCGGTTCCATGGACTGGACCATCATGAGCCAGGAGCCCGCCGGCAGCCGCTTCAACATCACCGGGCGGAACCGGACGACGACCTACGCCTACGTGTTCGAGGCGAGTTCGAACACCTTCGGGATCCGCGATGGCAACGGCCGCGTGCTTCCGTCCGAGGAGATGCTCGACGCGGACGACGACTTCGACGGCAACGACTACGGCGTGTGGCGGGGTCGGAACCATCTCTACAACCGGATCTACTACAACCCGGCCGTGCGCTACCGTCCCTGGCGCGGTCTCGATCCGAACAACGACGAGTTCGCGGACGCCGATCCCACGAGCGCGCTCCTCGATCCCTGGCAGGTGAACGGGGGCCGCATCGACCTCACGGCGCCGCAGCGGCTGCGGGCCGACAACATCCCGCAGTTCACCGAGGGTGGCACCGAGGACGAGGAAACCAACAACTACTACATCCCGCGCTACTACCGGATCACGGATCCCGGCTTCACGGGGATTCCGGCGCACGACACGCCCCACGAGCGGATCGAGATCCGCGATCCGGCCGCAGGGGGGCTGGCGGTGTATCCGGGCGGCCCGGACCGGCTCGACTGCGGTGCGGACGACGGCGACCCGCTCACCTGCACCTACGCGCAGGAGATCCAGAACTTCGCGAACTGGTTCACCTACTACCGCTCGCGCGAGTACACGGTGAAGTCGAGCCTGGGACGGGTCGTGGCGGAGCAGAGTGCGCTCAACATCGGCTACGCGACGCTGAACAACACGAACGACCGGGAGCGCATCGAGGAGATGAACTCGACCTTCCGCGCCGGGGCGAAGCGCGAGCTCCTGGATCAGATCTACCGCATCAACTCGAACGGGGGCACGCCGCTCCGGCAGTCCCTCGACCGCGCGGGCCGGCACTTCGCCTGCGTGGCCGGCGATTCCTTCGGCAGCTCCGGCACGAGCACGCCGGGCAGCGCCAACTGCCCCGTGCAGGCGGCACCGGCGGGCTCCTGCCAGCAGAACTTCGCCCTCCTGTTCACGGACGGCGAATGGAACGGCGGTACGCCCGGCGGCATCGACAACAACGACGGCGACGGCAACACGAACTTCGACGGCGGCGTCTTCGCGGACGGTCTGTCGGACACGCTCGCCGACGTGGCCATGCGCTGGTACGAGAACGACCTGCATCCGGGGCTCGACAACCTCGTGCCGACCACGGCGCGGGACCGGGGGCTGGCGACGCCCTTCGCCTTCGGGACGGACGAGTCGACCATGCACCAGCACATGACGACCTTCACCGTGGGCTTCGGCGTCGACGGCCGCCTGACCGATGCGGACATTCCCGGCGACTTCACGCAGCCGGCGCCCTGGGGCAACCCGTTCACGGACGACCTGTCGAAGACCGACGACCTCCGCCATGCCGCCCTCAACGGCCGCGGCGGCTACCTGTCCGCGGCCGATCCGGTCGCCCTCGAGGAGCAGCTCGAAGCGGCCTTCGACGAGTTCAGCTCCGGCGAGGGGGCGGCGTCCGCCGTGGCCTTCAACTCGCAGCAGCTGCGCCAGAACACGCTCGTCTATCGCGGCTTCTACAACACGCGGGACAACACCGGTGACCTGGTGGCCCAGCAGATCGACGACGCCACGGGGCAGCTGCTCGAGCCCCCGGTCTGGTCGGCGGCGCAGCGCCTCGACACGCGGTCGGCGAACAGCCGCGTGATCGTCACCTGGGACGACGTGGCGGAGCAGGGCATCGCGTTCCGCCACGACCAGCTCAACGCCGAGCAGACCGTGGATCTCGACGAGGACATGGTGAACTACCTCCGCGGCGAGCGGGACAACGAGCGGCCGCTGGGCCGCCAGTTCCGCGAGCGTCCGCTGGACGAGGGCCTCCTCGGGGACATCGTGAACTCGACGCCGGTCTTCGTGGGCCCGCCGGAGCAGTTCCGGCGCGACAGCCTCCAGTTCCCGATCGCGCCCGCGGATCTCTACTCGGAGTACAAGCAGAACAACACTGCGCGTCGCCCGCTCGTGTACGTGGGGGCGAACGACGGCATGCTCCACGCCTTCGACGCCGACGACGGCACCGAAGTGTTCGCCTACGTGCCCGACAAGATCCTCGCGGATCGCCCCTACGCGAATCCGCTGTTCCAGCTGACGTCGCCGGCCTACGGGCACAAGTACTTCGTGGACGGCACCCCCGCCATCAACGACGTCTTCATCGACCGGACCGGCGGTTCGGACCGGGCCTGGAGCACGGTGCTCATCGGCTCCCTGCGCGCGGGGGGCAAGGGCTACTTCGCCCTCGACGTCACGGATCCCTCTGCCTACGACACGGAAGGCAACGCGGCGGCGCAGGTGCTGTGGGAGTTCGACGACGGCGACGACACCTACCCGGTGGATGCCGCCGGGAATCCGGTCGGCGGCAGCGTCGGCGCCCTGGTGGACCTGCAGGGTCTGCCGGTGAAGGACCTCGGCTACACCTTCTCCGTGCCCTCGGTCGTCATGACCAACGCGGACGCCATCGGCAGCGGCTCGGAGACCGGCGGGGGCGGCATCGCCTCACCGGAGAAGAAGTGGGCCGCGATCTTCGGCAACGGCTACAACTCGACCCACGGGGTGGCCAAGCTCTTCGTGAACTTCATCGAGGACGGCATCGACGGCTGGGATCCCGGCGACTTCGTTAAGCTCGACACGGGCTTCGGCGTGCCGGCGCCCGGCGAGCAGAACGAGGGCCTGCCCAACGGCCTCGGGACGCCGCGCCTGGTCGATCTCAACGGCGACGGCACCGCGGACTACGGCTACGCGGGGGATCTGCTAGGGAACCTGTTCCGCTTCGACCTGACCGATCCGGACCCCGCGAACTGGTCCGTGACCCGGATCTTCCAGGCCACGTACACGGACGGGACCCAGCAGCCGATCACGACGCAGCCCATCGTCACGCGGAACCCGCAGGCCCAGGGCGTGATCGTGATCTTCGCGACCGGCAGCTTCATCACCACGCCGGACGGCGTGAGCACGGACATCCAGTCCCTCTACGGCATCTGGGACCGGGTGCAGACCAGCCCCTTCGGCGCCGAGGCCAATCCCCCGACGGCCACGGGCGGGCGCTCGCTGCTGGTCGAGCAGGAGATCATCAATCTGCAGGATCCGTCCTTCGGCGCGATCCGGACGCTCACGGGCAACGAGGTCGTCTACGATCCGGCCACGGTGCGCGGCTGGGTCGTCGACTTCGACGCGCCCCGCCCGTCCACGCAGACCGACGGCAGCATCAATCCGGACACGTCCGGGAACGACCCCGGGGCCGGCGGGACGAACGCCCAGTTCCCGGGCGAGCGGGCGATCCGGAACCTGCAGCTGCGCGGGGGCTTCCTGTTCGTGAACACGGTCATCCCGCGGGACGACACGAGCTGCGAGCGGAGCCCGGGCGGCTTCGCCATGGCCCTGAATCCCGCGACCGGCGGCGTCGGCGGCCTCAACGAGGAGATCGCCTTCGACCTGAACAACGACGGCTTCTTCGACTCGGACGACCTCGCGGGTGGCGACATCGTCTCCGGCCTGCGCTTCGACGACGCCGTGCCGACGGACTCGTCCTTCATCGGCACGCGACGCTTCACCCAGCTCTCCGACCGGACCGTGGACGTCCGCAACACCAATACCGGCACGAGCGCGCGGTCCGGCCGCCTTTCCTGGAGGGAACTCGAGTGATCCTTCGCAGCGGAATCGGCAGGGGCCTTCCGGCCCTCCTGCTCGTGATGCTCCTCGGCGCCGACGCGCGCAGCGCCGGCGAGGAGCGGATGCCCAACGAGGAGGGCGAGTACCGCCCGGGTGGCCTCGCGGCCTTCGAGGAGCATCCGGTACCGGTGGCCATGCGCCTCGGGCAGATCACGGCGGTGGACTTCGACGGTCCGCAGGTCATCGTGGACGGGCGGATCTACGGTTTCGCGCCCGGTGCGGAGGTGGACCTGCTCGCGGGCTTCGGCGCCCCGACGCTCCTCGAGGTCGGCATGGTCGTCGAGATCTACTACGAGGAGACGGACGGCGGCTCCGTCGCGGGCCGGATCCTCGCGGTCTACGAGGTGCCGGAGAGCGCCTGGTCTCCCTCCTGAGGCGGCCCCCGGGGCCCGACCGGCGCCGTCAGCGCCGGCAGCGGTCCCGGAGGGCGGCCCCACGCACGGCACGCGCGCGCCCCTGCACGTTGATCACGACTTCCGCCGGTTCCGCGGCGGAATCCGCGGGCGGACAGTAGAGCAGTCGTCCGTTCTGCCAGTCGGTCTGACCGTTCGGCCGCATGCGCAGGAACCGTCCCGTCCGGAACGCGCGGAACTGCAGGCGGGCCCCCGGTTCCACCCCCGGGAACCGACGCAGGAGGGGTTCGTCCTCGTCCCGGCGCGCGTCCCGGTCGCGGTCCAGGAAGACCGTGAACCCTTCGCTCCAGTCGCCCCCGCAGCGGCCGTCGGCGCCCACGGGGCAGAGCACGGCCGCGCTCCCGCTCGTCACCGCGGCCGTGCGCGTGAATTGCACCGCCGCCTGCACGCGGGTCAGCGTGGTCTCGGCGCGGGTCCGTTCGAGCAGCCCCGTCATGCCGGGCACGGCCACGGCGCCGAGCAGGGCCGCCACGGCCAGCGTCACGAGCAGTTCCGCGAGGGTCCAGCCTCCGCTCCCGGGTCCGTGCATCCCGTTCCTCCTGTCGGAGGGTCAGGATGGGGGGCGGGGCAGGCCGTGGCCGTGGCAGGAAACCGGCGCGCGTGTGGGCGCAGGCGGAGCGACGCGTAGGCGGGGACTTCGGTGCGGAGCGCTGGGAGGCGCGGGAGCTTCGGCTCGGGGCGCTCACGGCCCGTCGCCGGTCACTCCATGCCGAGCTTCTTCAGCCGGTAGCGGAGCGCGCGGAAGGTGATGCCGAGCTTCTTCGCCGCGGCGGTCTTGTTCCAGCGAGTGGCCTCGAGGGCCTCGGTGATCTTCC
>JAZBPF010000028.1:0-3525 GCA_036351515.1 Pseudomonadales bacterium
ACCGGGTAATGGTCCGAACCGGTCCCCTCCCCCCGCACGAGCTCCGCGACGCGCACGCCGCCTCTCGCCAGCACGTGATCGATGGGCGTCAGCAGGGGCCGCCAGGGCGCGGGCCAGGTGCCGACGGCGCAGCGCCAGGGCGAGCTGCAGTCGAGGCGCGCCTGCCGCACGAAGCGCCGGAAGCGCGGCGAGAACGCGGAGGTGTTCAGATCCCCGACGACCAGCGCGTCGCCCTCGAAGCCGTGCAGCTCCCGGGCGACCCAGGCGAGGGCCTCGTTGCGCGCCTTCAGGCTCCAGTCCTGCGTCGGCGGGTGCGTGTGCAGGGCGAAGACCGTGAGCGCGCGGCCGTCCACGTCGAGGACCAGGCGCAGGCCCGGACGCCCCGGGGCGCGCTGCGGGTTGAACTCCTCGCGTGCGCGGAGCGGGAAGCGCGTGAGGAACCGCAGGCCGCGCCCCTCGGCCGCCGGCCAGGCGAGACCGAAGGCGTAGCGGTCCTCGAGGCGCGCCCAGGCCGCCGCGGTGGCGGGATCGAGCTCCTCCGGGAACTCCGAGAGCCAGATCACCTCCGGATCCAGCGCCTCGAGCTGCTCCACGGCCCGATGCACGGCCTCCGGATCCTGGGCGAGGTTCGCGGCGTAGAGCCGGCCGAGCGGCCGCTCGCCCGGGGCCGCCGGCGCTCCCGCGAAGAGCGCGAGGGCGAGGTCCGGCAGCAGCAGGAGCGCGAAGGCCGCAGCGCGGAGCCAGCGGTCGTACCAGCCGCAGATCACCGCGCAGACGGCGGCGAAGGCGAGGAACTGGGGCGCGAAGGCGGTCACCGCGTCCACGAGCAGCACGTCCGCCGGCAGCTGGCTCCGGAGCGGCAGCAGGGGCACGAGAAGCGCGAGGAGCCCGGCCGTGAGGAGCGTCGCCCAGGGGGACTCGCGCCGCGTCGGACGCGTCACGGGTCGGCTCCGGCTTCGTCCCCGGCGGGCGGGTCGAGACCGAGGGCGAAGTGGAGCTCCTGTTCCATGCGGCGCACGCTCGCGCGGCCCTCGTCGATGCAGTCCCGGGCGCGCGCGTAGTCGAGGAGCCCGACCTGCGAGAGCCGCGGGGTGATGAGCACGTCCGGCGGGTCGCCGGCCATGCGGCTGCGCGTGATCCGGTCCTGGACGATGTGCACGGAGCCGAACACCGAGTCGAAGAGACCGGGGGCCCGCCGGGACGCGGCGACCGGCGCCCGGGGCGTCGTCTCCGGCTCGCCCTCGACGGTCTCGCCCTCGTCGCCGCCGAGGCGCGCGGTGACGCTCTTCAGGCGCGAACGGACCGCGTCCACGAGGCCGCCGCCGTTGCCGCCGCGGCCGCCGCCGTTCCAGTAGCGCCCGGCGATGCCGCCGTTGAGGTTCACGGCGATCACCCGGTCGGCGCCGAGGGCGCGACAGAGGGAGACGGGCACCGGGTTCACGAGGCCCCCGTCCACGAGCCAGCCGCCGTCGTGCGGGACCGCCGGGAAGATGCCCGGAAGCGACATGGACGCGCGCACGGCCTCGTGCACGGATCCCTCCGTGAACCACACCTCCTTGCCGCTCGTGAGATCCGTGGCGACGGCCGCGAAGCGCGCCTCGAACTCCTCGATGCGGCGCTCGGCGGGGCAGACCCGTTCGCCGAGGACCCGCGCGAGGCGCTCCCGGTCGACGAAGGCGCCGCCGCCGAGATCGACGTCGAAGAGCCGGGCGAACTCCAGGGTGCCGAGGTTCAGCGCCCATTCCTCGAGGACGTCGAGACGACCCTCGAGCCAGGCGGCGCCGACGAGGGCGCCGACGGAGCAGCCGCAGACCACCTCGGGACGCACGCCGAGCTCGCCGAGGGCGCGGAGCACGCCGAGATGCGCCCAGCCGCGGAAGGACCCGCTGCCGAGGGCGATGCCGATGCGCGGGGCGCGGCGGGTCACGGCGTCCGCCTCAGGCCGGCCGGGGCACCAGCGCGAGCTGGCGCGACTGGGCCACGAGCCGTCCGCCGGCGTCCCAGAGCTCGCCGTCCTCCTCGAGGAAGCCGCCGGTGACGAAGCGGGTGGTGAAGTGCGCCCGGAGCCAGCCGGGCTCGGGCCGGGCGCGCACGTGGCAGGTGAGCTCCACGGTCGGGGTCCAGCCCACGGGCAGGCGCGCGTTGAAGATCGTCGGCGGGAAGGCATCGAGCCCGAGGAGCAGGCCGAGGGGCTCCACGCGCTCCGCCTCCGGGAGCCGGAACCAGCCGCGCATGCGCGCCTCGCCGCTGGGCTGGCCGACGCGGAAGCCGGCGTCGTCCGGATGCAGGTAGAGCTCCACGCGGCCCATGAAGGGCGGCGCGAAGCCGGGCCCCGACGCCGAGTGGATGCACTCCTCGAGGGGCGGCAGCGCGGGCGGGCTCGCCTCCACGCGCTCGGGGCCGCCCACGGCGTCGGCGAGGTCCCCGAAGGCGCCGAGCACCTGCAGCAGGGGGCGGTCGCCGGCGCTCATGCGCGCGGACACGGTGGCGAAGCGACGACCCTCCTTCACGGTCTCGCAGGTCACGGACACGGGGCCTTCCTTGCCCGGGGAGAGGTAGTGCGCGGTGAGCGTCACCGGATCCGGGCGGCCGCTGTGGTGCGCCATGGCCCGGGCCGCGAGGGCGAGCAGGTAGCCGCCGTTGGCGTTGCCGCCGATGTCCCAGCCCGCCCGGATCTCCGAGCGGTAGCGACCGCCCCCCTCGGGGGTGACGGCGGTGTCGGCGGCGAAGGTCATGGGCACTCCGGTGCGGCTCGGGGACGCGCAAGTCCAGGGCAGGGGGCGGTGCCTGTCAAGGCGCGGCGGCGCCGGCCTCGTGCGCGCGCACCTGCTCCACCACCGCGCCGGCCAGGTCGTTCGGAATCAGCAGCGTGAGGCTGTAGTGGGCGATGCGCCAGCCCGCCTCCGTGCGCACCAGCACGCCGGTGCCCCGACACGGCCCCATGCGCTCGCCCACGACGATCTCGTCGAACCAGAGCGTCGCGCCGTCCGCGGAGGCGGCGAGCTGGCGCTCCTGCGGCACGTAGGTCCAGCCGCCGCCGGTGGCGAAGCGCGCCGCGACGTAGCCGCGGAAGACGTCCATGGGCCAGCGCTCGGTCGCGTCCGTGCCGAGGAAGACCGCGTCCTCGGTGAAGAGTTCGACGTAACCGGCGTAGTCCGCCGCGGCGGCGCGGGCGTGGAGTGCATCGAGTACCGCATCCGGGTCCGCGGGAACCTCCGCGCGGGCGCCGGCGGCGACGAGCAGCGCGAGGAGCAGGAACGTTCGCATGGGACTCTCCCTCGTCTGGTGTCCGGTCAGGTGACGCGTCGGCGCACGCGGTGGCGCTCGCTCCGGTGCAGGCCCTCGGCGACGACGCGCTCCAGGCGCCGGACCGCGTCGTGCACGTCCACGTGGCGCAGATAGAGCGGGGCGAAGCCGAAGCGGAGCAGGTCCGGCTCGCGGAAGTCGCCGACCACGTCCTGCTCGATGAGCGCCTGCACGAGGGCGTAGGCCTCCGGATGGGCGAAGGCCAGCTGCGCCCCGCGC
>JAZBPF010000029.1:0-2528 GCA_036351515.1 Pseudomonadales bacterium
CGACGTGCGCGAGTCCCTCGCGGAGCTGCTGCGTGAACTGGAGATGCTCGACGTGCGCATCGACGCCCTGGACCGCACGGTCTCCGGTCGCGTCGAGGAGATCGTTCCGTCGGCCGATCCCGGTTCACGCACCTTCGTGGTCAAGGTGGGCCTGCCCGCGGATCCCGCCCTGTTCCCCGGGATGTTCGGCCGCCTCGCCATTCCCGTCGGCGAGGAGCGCGTGTTCCTCGTCCCCGAGGCCGCCGTGCGCCGCGTGGGCCAGCTGGAGTTCGTCGTGGTCCCCGGCGACGAGGGCACGGAGCGCCGCTACGTGCGCACCGGGGGCGTCACCTCCGACGGACTGATCGAGGTGCGTGCGGGGCTCGAGGCGGGCGAGCAGGTGCTCGTTCCCTGATCACGCTGATGTCTCCGCAACGCGCTGTGGGAGCAAGCTTCAGCTGCGACTTTGCAGGGCGCGGGAGTCCGTCGTAGCTGAAGCTTGCTCCCACAGGGGGCATCGCGACCTGCGAGCGATTCGGCAGACCCCGAAAAGAAACGGGGCGCCGAAGCGCCCCGTCCCGTACTGCCTCGATGAAGGGAGGCTCAGCCGCCCCGCATCGCGTAGCGCAGGGACATGCCCCAGATCCGCGGTTCCGTGAGGAAGTAGTTGCGGAAGAAGCCGGAGGTGTCCGAGGTCAGGTAGTGACCGGTGATGTTGTTCGAGTCCTGGATGTTGCGGATCCAGGCCCGCACCTGCCAGTGGCCGTTGAAGCTCTCGTAGATCAGCGACGCGTTGTGCTGGTCCCAGGCCTCGATCTCGTCGCCGGGCGTGTTGAACTCGCGCCCGTAGGTCTCGTCCTGCCAGTAGTAGTCCCAGCGCGGCGTGATCGAACCGCCGATGGCGTTGAGGTCCCAGGTGTACTGGAGGCCGATGTGGATCGTGTGCTCCGGGGAGGCCGGCAGCGAGTTGCCGTCGAGGTCCGTGGGCAGACCGTCGGAGGTCTCGACGCCGTTCGCCGTGAGGAAGGACCGGGAGAAGTAGGCGGGCACCGCCACCCCGCTCGGGGAGAGCTGGGTCACGTCCACCACGGTCCGGCCGTTGGTCACGTTGTACGCGGCGTTCGCGTCCAGCGCGTCCTGCACGAGGGCCTCGGTGAGCTGCGCTTCCCGGGCGATGTAGTTCACTGCCGTGAGCGAACCCGGATCGATGTTGTTGAGCAGGATCCAGTCGTCGTTCCCCGCGGTCCGGTTGATCGGGTCGAGGGAACTCGCGTTGTCCGCGGCCGTGTTCAGGTAGGAATACGACGCGTCCACCATGAGCCGCGGCAGGGCGTCGGGGCGCCAGATCGTGTCGACCTCGAGGCCCCAGATCTGCGCGTCCACGTTGTCGTTGATGGACGTGTTGTTCGCGATCCGCGTGATCTGCAGATCGCCGTAGTCGTAGGCGAACAGGGCCCCGTTCAGGGTCAGGCCGCCGTCCAGGAAGGTGTTCTTCGTCCCGATCTCGATCGCGTCGATCTGCTCCGAGGCGAAGGTGAACGCCGAGGTGTTCTGGAAGTCCGGCGGAATGGCCGGGTTGAAGCCGCCGGGCTTGTAGCCCCGGCTGTAGAAGGCGTAGGCCATGGAGGTGTCGTTGATCTGCCAGTCGAAGCCGGCGCGACCGGTCCACTCCTCCCAGCTGAACTCGTCCGGGCTGCCGGTGAGGTCACGCTGTTCGCCGAAGCCCGGGACGATCGGAACCGCGCCGTTGATGGCGAGACGCTCGGGACTCAAGGCACCGGTTGCCGCGGCGGCGGTGAGGTCCGCCTCGCTGACCCCGTAGTACTGTGCGAGGGCGGCGTCGGCCGGCGCGACTGGCGCCCCCGCCGGACTGAGGAGGAAGCCGGTCAGGCGCGACCACAGCGGATCCGGAAGGCCGAGGATTGCGTTCACGTCCACTGCGTTGAACAGCACCGACGTGTCCCGGATCTCCCGGTTGTCCTCGTTGTAGCGCAGGCCGACCGTGAATTTCAGGGACGGCGTGATGTCGTAGTACATCTCTCCGAACACGGCGACGCCATCGCTGAAGTTCTCGCCGCCCGGATCGCCCGTGTTGTTGAAGGCCCCCGGATACAGCGGCGGGGCCGCGAGGGCCGGGTTCCCGTAGCTCGTCACCAGGTCGAGGGTATTCGCCAGCACGTAGTAGTCGCCCTGGGACTCGCCCTCGTAGGCGTTCACGCCGAGCACGAAGTTGAAGGGACCCTCGAAGGACGACGCGACCTTGGCTTCCAGGGTCCAGTAGTCGCCCTGGCTCGAGGCCTGGTCGAAGGCGAAGACCCGGGTCTGGTCGACCGGGGCGATACAGCCGCCCTCGACGCCTTGCGTGCCGTCGCGGTAGTTGCAGGGCCCGTCGAGCCAGTCGGCGCCGGCGCCGCCGGCCGGGGCGGAGGTCGGCCAGAGGCCGGAGGGGTTGACGCCCGGGACGGGGTTCAGCGTCGGGCCGACGTCCATCAGGTAGTCCTGGCGGGCCAGGTACTCGGTCTCCTGATAGGCGCCGATGATGCCCAGCG
>JAZBPF010000030.1:0-2070 GCA_036351515.1 Pseudomonadales bacterium
CGTCGACACCCCCATTGTGGGAGCCGGCTTCAGCGGCGACGAAGACGCCCGGCCGCTGCAGGAGCGCAGCTGAAGCTGGCTCCCACAGGACGCGTCGACACCCCCATTGTGGGAGCCGGCTTCAGCGGCGACGAAGACGCGCCGCAGCCGGACTGGACGCACGCGCGACCCGGTTCACCGGCCTCCGAGCGGCCGCGATCGTCAGCGACCGACGGGCAGCGTGAGCACGGGCGCGCCCCCTTCGGTGGAGCCCGCCTGCAGCGCGAAGAGCTGCATGAGCAGGGAGAAGGTCGACTTCGAGTCGAGATCGTCGTCCGCGATCCAGAACCAGGTGCCGCGATAGCGGGTGGCGACGCTCGCGTTCTCGGGTCTCTTCGGCCCGGAGCGGATCGTGAGCAGCTCCCGCGTCAGGGTGTTCCAGTCGAAGGGGCCCCCGGCCTCCGTCACGGTCCTCGTGACCCACCCGCGCTCCAGGTGCTCCGGCGGCACCTCCACGGCGTGCGAGAGGAAGTAGAGGATCCCGTTCATGGATCGGGTCTGGATGTTCACCGTGTCGTCGTCGCCGAAGCGCAGGGCGTTCTGGACCCGGAACAGGGTCCGGCCGGGCTCGAGCCCCAGGGCGTCCACGAGCCGACCGTAGGGTGCCGTCTCCTCGCCTCCGTGGGTGATCAGCAACGCGAACTCCGGTCCGTTCTCCCCCTGCACGGCGCCGAAGGTGATCTGGTCGCGCAGCTGCAGTTCGCGCACCGCTTCGGCCACCTCGAGGAAGCGTTCGTAGTCGGGTGCCTCGGCCGGCGTGGGGCCCGAGGCGGAGACCGCGTTCGGGACGTCGTTCAGGCGCTGCACGCACACGCGCAGGAGCCGCGCCGCGCTCCAGCCCGAGTGACCGAGGAGCACGAAGGACTCGAGGGAGATCGGCGCGAGGATGCGTCGGGCGAAGGCATCACCCTGCAGCGGCGTGTAGGCGATGGTCGGCGACTCGACGTAGGCCCCCTCGACTTCCGTCACCACGTCGTTGTCGGTGATCGCGCCCGAGATGTTGAACACCGGCGTGATCCGCGAAGCGTAGGAGAACTGCGTCGTCACCGACGCCACCTCGAGGAAGTAGGGGCGATCCCGGTACCGGAGCCGGACGAGGTTCTCGAGAAGCTGCTGATCCGCCGTGTTGCGCAGGACCGTGTTGTAGTCCGCCCGGCCGGCCTCGACGGAGCCGGGGCCGAGGTTGACGCAACCCGCGACGAGCAGCGGGAAGAAGTACAGGAGCATGCGAACGAATCCGGGCATCGAGTTCCTCAGGGTGGCCAGGGGTCGGCCAGCCTACCAGACGGGTACGCAGTGACCCCCTGCTACAGTAGGGGCCTGCCGCAGACGGCGAGGAATGCAGCATGAGCACGCGCGAACTGGAGCTGCCCGGAGCGGTCTTGCCGGGCGTGCCCCCCTTCGAGAGCCGCTTCACGGCGGAGTTGCCCGGAGACCCGGAGACGACGAACGAGCGCCGCCAGGTGCACGGTGCCTGCTTCTCGCGGGTGCTGCCGACGCCCGTGGCCGCCCCGCGGACCCTCGCCTGGTCGTTCGAGATGGCCGAGCGTCTCGGCCTGCCCGAGGACTTCTGCCGCTCACAGGCCTTCGCCGAGGTCATGGCCGGCAACCGCCTGCTGCCGGGCATGGATCCCTGGGCCATGTGCTACGGCGGCCACCAGTTCGGGAACTGGGCCGGCCAGCTCGGCGACGGCCGCGCCATCAACCTCGGCGAGCTCGTCGACGGAGAGGGCCTGCGCTGGACCCTGCAGCTCAAGGGCGCCGGTCCCACGCCCTATTCGCGCATGGCCGACGGCCGCGCGGTGCTGCGTTCCTCGGTGCGCGAGTTCCTCTGCAGCGAGGCCATGCACCACCTCGGCGTGCCGACCACGCGCGCCCTGTCCCTCGTGACGACGGGCGAGGAGGTGATCCGCGACATGTTCTACGACGGCAACCCGCGCCCCGAACCGGGCGCGGTCGTCTGCCGCGTGGCCCCGAGCTTCGTGCGCTTCGGCAACTTCGAACTGTTCGCCGCGCGGGAGGACCACGACA
>JAZBPF010000031.1:0-4280 GCA_036351515.1 Pseudomonadales bacterium
GGTCGAAGAGCTTGCTCGCCCGCCGCACCAGGTCCATGTGGCCGATCGTGATCGGATTGAAGGTGCCCGGATAGACGACCGTGCGCATCGAACCCCCCGTGCCGCGCCGGTGAGCGGTGCCGACGACCGACGGCGAGGCTGCCGCCGGGGGCCGGAACCGAACGGACGCGGATGCTAGCCCAAAGGCCGAGGGCCCACAAACGAGCGGGCTCGGGCGCTCCCCGGGGGCCACGGGGCCGCGGCCTTCCGACCGGGCACCCCGTCCACCCGCGCTCAGGGCGTCGCCGGCGTCCGGGCGAGGAGCGCGGCCAGGCTGTCCCCGCTGCGCGTCTCGCGCAGCACGGTCCAGCAGGACGGATCCCAGGGCGCCTCGTCCGCGGCGGCCCGCTCGCAGTAGACCCGCGCGTCCTCCGCCAGGAGCGAGGACCGGGCGAGCGCGGCGAGGGCCGGGGCGGCGAGGCCGGCGGCGAAGGGCGGATCGAGGAACACCAGGTCGAAGGGGCCGGCGTCCGTCGGGCGCGCGAGCCAGGCGAGGGCGTCCCGGCGCAGGACCCGGGCGTGGCGCTCGATCCCCAGCTCCGCGCAGGCGGCGCGGAGGGCCGCCGCGGCGCGCGGATCCCGTTCCACGAGCAGGGCCTCCGCGGCCCCCCGGGAGAGGGCCTCCACGGCGAGGGCGCCGGAGCCGGCGAAGAGATCGAGCACTCGCGCCCCCTCGACACGCCCCCGGAGCCAGTTGAAGAGCGTCTCGCGCGTGCGCTCCGGCGTGGGGCGCAGGCCGCCCACGTCGGCCACGCGCAGGCGCCGCCCCCGGAGCGTTCCGCCGGTCACGCGCAGGGAGCCGCTGCCGCCGCCCCGTCGACGCTGGTATCCTGCCTGCCGCATCGTTTCCCGTCCGGCAACCGGCCGCGCCGCGGCCGCTCGAACCCCGGCCTCCGTGCACCGGCCCCGCGCCCCCGGCGCCCCGGCGACGCGCGATCAGCGGGCCGCTGCCGGACGCCGCACGGAGTATCCCATGCTGCGATTCCGCCGGAAGAAGCGCGACGGCGCCGAACGTCCCGGGGACGACGCCCCGGCGCAGGCGCCGGGCGTGGAGGAGGCGCCGGCGGAGCCCGCGGAAGCGCCGGCCGAGGCCGAGGAGGCCGCCGCGCGCGGCGGCCCCGAGCCGACCGCTGCCGAAGCGACGCCGGAGGAGCCCCGGGCCGTCGAGGAGGGCGAGGCGGCGTCCTCCGGTCGTCTGTTCGGGCGCCTGAAGGCCGGGCTCTCGCGCACCCGCTCGAGCTTCGCCGAGGGCATGGGCAACCTGCTCCTCGGCAAGAAGATCATCGACGAGACGGTCCTCGAGGACCTCGAGACCCAGCTCCTCGTCTCCGACGTCGGCGTGGAGGCCACCACGGAGATCGTCGAGTCCCTCACGGCGCGGGTCCGGCGCCGACAGCTCGCCGATCCGGAAGCGCTCCTCGACGCCCTGCACGCGGAACTCGTCCAGCTCCTGCGCACCCATCACCGCCCCTTCGAGCTTCCGCCGTCGCCCCGCCCCTTCGTGATCCTCGTGGTGGGCGTGAACGGCGTCGGCAAGACCACGACCATCGGCAAGCTCGCGCGGCGCTTCCGGGACCAGGGCCACACGCCGCTGCTCGCGGCCGGCGACACCTTCCGCGCTGCCGCCGTGGAGCAGCTGCAGGCTTGGGGGGCGCGCAACGACGTCGAGGTCGTCGCTCAGGGCACCGGCGCCGACAGCGCCTCGGTGATCTTCGACGCCCTCGGCGCCGCGAAGCGCCGCGGCGCGGACGTGGTGCTCGCGGACACGGCCGGGCGCCTGCACAACAAGGCCGGGCTCATGGAGGAGCTCGCGAAGGTCGGTCGCATCATGAAGCGCTTCGATGCGGACGCCCCGCACGCGGTCCTGCTCGTGCTCGATGCCGGCACGGGTCAGAACGCCCTCGCCCAGGCCCGGGAGTTCGGCCAGGCCGTGCCCCTCACGGGCATCGTCCTCACCAAGCTCGACGGCACCGCCCGGGGCGGCATCGCCTTCGCGATCGCCCGGCAGACGGGGCTGCCGATCCAGTTCGTCGGCGTCGGCGAGCAGGCGCAGGACCTCCGGCCCTTCGATCCGGACGACTTCGTCGCCGCGCTCCTGGACCGGGAGCGCGCGTGACCGGGATCGCTACCCCCGGCCCGGGCCCGGCGAGGATCGGCCGGCGCGGGAGCCCGCCCGGCGGATGATCGAGCTCCAGGGAGTCAGCAAGCGCTACGGCGGGCGCGAGGCGCTGACGGAGGTGGACTTCACCCTCCCGCGGGGGTCCCTCACCTTCCTCACCGGGCACTCCGGCGCCGGCAAGAGCACGCTCCTGCGCCTGCTCCTGCGCCTCGAGCTCGCCACCCGCGGCTCGGTCCGGGTCGGTGGTCTGGACCTCGCACGGATGAAGCCCCGGGCCGTCCCCCGCTACCGGCAGCAGGTCGGCGCCGTCTTCCAGGACCCGCAGCTCCTCGCGGACCGCTCCGTCTTCGACAACGTGGCCCTGCCCCTGCTCATCGCCGGCTACCGGGAGGAGGATCGCGCCCGGCGGGTCCGGGCGGCCCTCTCCCGCGTGGATCTCCTCGACAAGGAGCGGCAGACGCCGGAGCAGCTCTCCACCGGCGAGCGCCAGCGGGTGGGCATCGCGCGCGCGGTGGTCAACCGCCCGGCCGTGCTCCTCGCCGACGAGCCCACGGGGAACCTCGACCCGCGGCTCTCCGAGGAGATCATGGGGCTCTTCCGCCTGTTCCAGCAGGTCGGGGTCACGGTGCTCATCGCGACGCACGATCTCGACCTCGTGGAACGGTTCGGGGAGCGCGTGCTCGAACTCTCCGGCGGCCGCCTCGTGGCGGACGCCCCGGGGCGGGAGCCGGCCGTGCCCGTGGTCGCGGAGGACGACGATGGCGGCCTCTGAGCGCGGCGGCGCCCGGGCCCGGCCCCTCGCCCGGCCGTCGGCCGCGTCCGTGTGGCTCCTGCACCATCGCCTGGCGCTGCGGGGGACCCTCGCCCGGCTCCGGCGGGATCCCCTCGGCGGCGGGCTCGTGGCCCTCACGCTCGGCATCGCCCTCGCCCTGCCGGGGCTGCTCTGGCTCGCCGTCACGGGCCTCGCGGCCGTCGCCGAGGGCTGGGACGGCACGCCCCGCATCAACGTGTTCCTCGCCGCCGACGCGCGGGAGCGGGCCGAGGCGTGGACGACGCTGGACGAGGTCGCCGCGGTGACCTGGCAGACGCCGGAGGAATCGCTCGCCGAGTTCGTCCGGGCCGCCGGCTTCGACGACGCGGTCCCGGAGACCCTGGACGCGCTCGGGGGCAATCCGCTGCCCGCGGTCGCGGTCGTGACCCCGGCGGCCGAGGCCCTGGCCCCGGGCCGGGTGCGGGCCCTCGCCGCGCGCCTCGGCCGCGAGCCCGGCGTCGAGGGCGTGCAGATCGACCTCGACTGGGTGCAGCGCCTGCGGGCCGCCCTCGGCCTCCTCGAGCGGCTCACCTGGGGCCTCGGGGTCCTCCTCGCCGGGGGCGTGCTCCTGGTCACCGGGAGCCTCACGCGCATGGCCATCGAGCAGCGACGGGAGGAGATCGTGGTCCTGCGCCTCGTCGGCGGCACGGACCGCTTCGTGCTCCGGCCCTTCGTCTACGAGGGCACGGTCCACGGGATCCTCGGCGGCCTCGCCGCCTGGCTGCTCATCGCCGCCGCCCTGGCGGTGGTGGCCGGCCCCGTCGACGCGCTCGCCGCGAGCTACGGCTCCGCCTTCCGCCTCGGCGGTCCGCCCCTGGCCCTGGGCGCGGTGCTCCTGGGCGGCGGCGCGGCCCTGGGTTGGCTGGGGGCGCGGCTCGCCGCCGGCCGGCGCCTGCGGCGCATCGAGCCCTGAGAGTCTGTGAAAAAATCGGCCACCTGCTACGCGCCCCGATCAGCGGCTGCGACTGCGTTGTCTGTGGCGAAATCAGCGGTCACTTGCACTAGCAAGCTCCCTCGATTTCGTCACAGACGCCTTGTCTCGCTCGTTGATCGAGCCGCTCGCGACGGCGTCCGAATTTTTCACAGACTCTGAGCTCCGCGGCGACCGGCCCCGCGGGCTCCCCCGGTCGCCCTCGCGGGAACTTCCCGGGCGCTTAGCAGTCTCATCTCGTGACTGCTAGAATGCAGCCCGTCTCGATGGAGGTCGGCGATCATGTCTACCCGCATCCTGTCGATGGACGCGCTCTCTCCGGGCCGCGACCTCGACCACTACATCCACACGGTCAGCGCCTTCGACGTGCTGAGCGCCGA
>JAZBPF010000032.1:0-2036 GCA_036351515.1 Pseudomonadales bacterium
ATCGAAGACGCAGAGGGTACCGATCGCGTGCCCGCGCGGAGTGACGAGCGGGAAGCCGGTGTAGCTGCGGATGCGGGGTGGCCCCGTGACGAGGGGGTTGTCGCGGAAGCGTGCGTCTCGGTGCGTGTCCGGGATGTCGAGTGGCGCTTCCGGTTGCAGGATCGCCCAGCCACAGAAGGAGACGTCCCGGCCCGTCTCGCAGGCCTCCAGGCCCACGCGGGCCTTGAACCACTGGCGGTTCTCGTCGATGAGCGAGATGAGCGCGGTCTCCCGTCCGGAGATCGACCGGGCGAGGGCCACGAGATGATCCGTGGCGGCTTCCGGTTCGGTGTCCAGCAGGAGCAGTTCGTGCAGCGCGGCGAGGCGTGAGGGCTCGTCCGCGGGGCGCGGTGGTGCGACCATCAATCGATCCCCCGGCGAAGAGGCGAACGAGCGTACCGGAGGCTGTCGGGCGGTGTCAGCAGACCGGGCCTTCCGGCTGCGGCCTCCCGGACCGGATCCGGACTGGCGGTCTCCGGCGGGGACGAATGGTCCGGTCTTCAGTCCCCGTCGAGGATCATGAAGGTCCCGGTCGCGCGGGCGAGCAGGCGCGAGCGGTCGTCGAAGACCTCGCTCTCGAGGGCCCCCGTGCGCCGGCCCCGGTGGACGACGCGGGTCTCGCAGCGCAGGGGGCCCGGCAGCGCCGGGCGGAAGTAGTTCATCTTGATCTCGATCGTCGAACAGATCTGCCGGTCCTCGAGCACGCTGCTCAGCGCGCCGCCCATGCCCGTGTCCGCGAGGGCGTAGAGCACGGCGCCGTGGACCACGCCGTGGGGGTTCAGATGCTTCTCCCCGGTGAGGAGTTCGGCCGTGCAGCGGCCGTCGCCGCGGGCGCTGATCCGGAAGCCGACGAGTTCGGCGAAGGGGTGGCTCGGTGCTGCGTCCTGAGCGGTCATGGCGGGCGTGAGCGTCCTCTCAGCAGTCGAGGTGGGTGCTGTCGACGGATCTGCCGTGCGGGATCGGCCGCCGGACGGCGAGGCCGGTCCCCGTGCACCTCCGATGCGAGCGGGTGGCCGCGTCCGGACGCCCGGCGCGCGAACGGTTCATTCCCCGCCTTCGAGGTAGTCCACGGCGAGGCGCGTGATGACCTCCACTCCCAGGGGCAGGGCGCGCTCGTCCGCGTAGAAGCGCGGGGAGTGGTTCGGATGCACGAGCTCGGGGTCCTCCGGCGCCACGCCCAGGAACACGAACAGGCCCGGGACGTTCTCCTGGAACACCGAGAAGTCCTCCGCGGTCGTGGTCCGCGGCACCTCCACGGCGCCTTCGCCGGCGACGTCCTGCAGGGTCGGGGCCATGCGGCGCGTCAGTTCCGGGTCGTTGTAGGTCACGCCGGTACCGAGATCGATCGTGACCTCCGCCGTCGCGCCCGCCGCCTCGGCGATGTTCGTCGCCGTCCGTGTCACGCGCTCGTGGATCTGCGTGCGCGTCTCCGGATCGAAGGTGCGCAGCGTGCCGATCATCTCGACCTCGTCGGGGATGATGTTGTGGCGCACGCCGCCGTGGATCGCGCCCACGGTGACGATCGAGGGGGTGAGGGTGGCGTCGAGCTGACGGCTCGGGATCGTCTGCAGGCCGAGGACGATCTGCGAGGCGACGACGATCGGATCGATGCCTGCCCAGGGCACGGCGCCATGGGTCTGCCGTCCGCGGACGCGGATCGAGAAGCTGTCGGACGACGCCATGAGGCCACCGCTGCGGTAGCCCACGGTGCCCACGGGGAAGGGAAAGACGTGCAGGCCGAAGACGGCGTCGACGTCGGGGTCGCGCAGGACGCCCTCCTCGACCATGAGGCTCGCGCCGCCGTCCTCGCCGGCCGGGGGGCCTTCCTCGGCGGGCTGGAAGATGAATTTCACGGTGCCGGGCAGCTCCTCGCGCACGGCCGCGAGCACCTCCGCCACGCCCATGAGGATGGCGACGTGGTTGTCGTGGCCGCAGGCGTGCATGACGCCGACCTCCTGGCCGTTGTAGGTGGTTCGCACCTCGCTCGCGAAGGGCAG
>JAZBPF010000033.1:0-3167 GCA_036351515.1 Pseudomonadales bacterium
ACGAACTACGGTCGCCCGGGCCACATCACGGGCTCCGTGAACGTCCCCTACGCGGCGCTCTTCGAAGGCGACGCGCACCGCTTCGCCGACGCCGACGCGATCCGCGTGGCCTTCGAGGCCGTCGGCGCCTTCGACCGCCCGGTGATCTGCTACTGCGGCGGCGGCATCTCCGCCACCTGCGACGCCTTCGCCCTCGTGCGCCTCGGGCACGGGGAGGTGGCGGTCTACGACGGCTCCATGAACGAGTGGGTGCGGGATCCGTCCCTGCCCATGACCCTGGGTGCGGAGCCCGGCTGAAGCGTCCGGGCTCGACCCTCCTCAGGCCAGCAGCAGGGCGCCCGCCACCAGCACCGGCGCCACCACCAGCGTGCGCAGCAGGAAGGTGAGCAGCAGGTCGAGCACGGTCACGGGCAGCGGCGAGCGCAGCATGAGCATCCCGTACTCGGAGAAGTAGATCAGCTGCGAGACCGACAGCCCCGCGAGGACGAAGCGCGCCACCTGCGATTCGAGGCCCTGGGCGACGAGCGCCGGCATGAACTGGTCGAGGGCCCCGACGATGAAGCCCTTCCCCGCCGCCTCCGCTTCCGGGAAGCCGAGGAGCCCGAGCCCGAGGGCCACGGGACGCGCGAGCACGTCGAAGACCGGGGTGTGGAACACGAGCACCGAGGCCGTGGTCGCGATGGCCATGATCGGCGCCAGGAGCCCGAGGAGCAGGTCCACGGCGCGGAAGGTCGCGGCGGCCAGGTAGGGGCCCGGAGCCATGCCCCGGACCGCGCGCCGGCGCGCGGCGTCGACGCCGGCGCGGAAGGCGGACCCGCCCGCCTCCACCGGGGCGTCCGGCACCGGCCCCGCCCCCTGATGGAACCGTTCGGGCTTGCGCGCCACGGGGCCCACCCGCGCCACCACGGCGGCGGCGAGGACGCAGGCCAGGGCCACGGTGCCGTACCAGGCCAGGAAGGAGGCCTCCACGCCCGCGACCCGCGTGATCAGCAACGCGAAGGGCAGCGACACCACGGAGAAGCTGCAGCAGATCACCGCGGCTTCCCGCGCCGTGTAGATGCCCTGCTCGTACTGGCGCGTCGTGATCAGCACGCCGACCCCGGAGGACGAGACGAAGGAGGCGAGCGCGTCCACCGCCGCCCGGCCGGGCAGGCGGAACAGCCACCGGAAGGGTCGCTGGACGAGAGTCCCCACGAACTCCATGAGGCCGTAGTCCGTGAGCAGCCCCATGAGGTAGGCGCTCGCGAGGTAGACCAGGAGCACGGGCATGCAGATGTCGCGGAAGACGGTCTCCCCCGTGTCCGGGGCCCGCAGCACCTCCGGCCCGACGCCCAGCGCCAGGCCGACGGCGTAGAGGGCGCCGAGCACGCGCAGAGCGCCCCAGAGCCAGTGCACGCCGAACAGCAGCTCCAGACCGCGGACGCGCCCGAGCGCCGTGCGCCGGAGCAGAGGCCAGAGGAGCGCGCCCCCGGCGCCGAGCAGCATGCAGCCGAGAAGCAGGGGGGCGAGCGCGTCCCCGAAGAGGGCCGCGAGGGCGTCCGTGATCAGGGAGAAGGGGATCGTCCAGGCCCCGTCCACGCGGATCGGGGCCAGGAACACCGCGGCGCCGAAGGCGGACGGCAGGACGAAGCGCGGCAGCGCGGCCCGGGGCGTCCCCGCCTGCGCTCCGGCGGGCGCGGGCACCTCAGTCGTCCGCATAGTCCGGGGGCCGCTTGCCGAGGAACGCGGAGATGCCCTCGCGCATGTCCGCGGTCTGGGCACAGAGGATCTGCTGCCGATCCTCCATGGCGATCGCGGCCTCCAGGGAGCCCGCGTCCACGCTCATGTTCAGGCACTCCTTGGTCAGCCGCACGCCGACCGGGGAGTTGGCGAGGATGCTGTCGATCATGCGCTGCGCGCGCGCCTCCAGTTCCTCGTCGGGGACGACGTCGGAGACGAGGCCCGTGCGCAGCGCCCGGTCCGCGTCGATGAAATCGCCGGTGAGCAGGAGCTCCGAAGCCAGGGAGCTGCCCACGAGCCGCGGCAGGAAGTAGGACACGCCGACGTCGCAGGCCGTGAGGCCGATGCGGATGAAGGCGGCGTTCATGCGCGCCTTCGGGCCGGCGAGGCGGATGTCCGAGGCCAGGGCGAGCGCGAAGCCGCCCCCGCTCGCCGGCCCGTGGATCAGCGAGAGGATCGGCTGCGGCGCCCGGCGCATGCGCATCACGATCTCCGACACGCGCCGCTGCACGCGCAGCCCCGCCACGGGGCCGCCCTCCCCCTCCACGCGCTCCTCCTTCAGGTCGAGGCCCGCGGAGAAGGCGCGTCCGGCGCCCCGGAGCACGACCACGCGCACGGAGTGGTCCGTGTAGAGCCGGCCGAAGTAGTGCTGGAGCTCCAGCATCATGGTCCGGCTCATGGCATTCAGGGAGTCCGGCCGGTCGAGGGTCACCCAGTCGACCGGGCCGCGCTTCTCGACGCGCAGGGTGTCGTAGCTGCCGTCCGCGTTGCAGCGCGGCTCGAAGAGTTCGGGATGCTCCATGGATCCTCCGGATGGGTCAGGTCGTGCTCGAGAGCGGGAACGGAGGGACGTCGTGGGCCGCGGCCCAGACGTCCCCGCCCCGCTCGAAGAACACGACCCCGTCGAGATAGCGCACGGGATCCTGCGCGGAGGGCGTCCGGCCGAGGAGCTGGCCGCGCAGGAGGTAGAGCGTGAGGTCGTGGGAGACGCAGAGATCGAGGGCCGGCTCGTGCGGCTGGTCCCGGAGGCGCGCCACGAGCAGGTCCACGAGGGCTGCCGCGGCGGTGGCCGGCGGCAGGACGATGTCCGCCGACACGCGTCCCGCGAGCCAGGCGGCCACGAAGCCGTGCATGCCTTCGGCGGCCACGGACAGGGCCTTGAACATGCGCATCTGGTCGAGCACGTAGAAGACGCCGAGACCTTCCACGGGCCGGCTGCCGCCGGAACCGCGCCCGCCGACCTCGAGGTGCGCCGCGTGGATCAGTTCCGCCGTGTCCAGGCACCGCGGCGCCGGCGACGCGTAGGCGCGGATCACCCAGTCGGCGGGCAGGCGCGCCCCGAAGGACCGGGCGAGCGCCCGGCCCCGTTCCGTGAGCGGATTCTCGAGGTCGTGGCGGCCCGGCGCGTACTCCCGGGCCGAATGGCGCATGAGCAGGCTCATGCGCGT
>JAZBPF010000034.1:0-12762 GCA_036351515.1 Pseudomonadales bacterium
CGGCGGTTCTCCGCGCCGGCCCCGGCCGCTATGATCGCCGTCCCTCCAACACGGCAGAACAGGGAGCACCCCTTCAGATGGAGATCCAGGGCAGCAAGGCGATCATGGTCGGCGGGGCATCGGGCATGTGCCTGGCCACGGCGGAGAAGTTCGTGGAGAAGGGGGGCAGGGTCGCCATCCTCGATCTCGAGAAGTCGAAGGGCGCGGAGATCGCCGAGCGTCTCGGCGGCACCTTCCATCCCTGCAACGTCATGGACCACGCCGGCATGGAGCAGGTCATCGGCGAGGCCGTGGAGGCCCTCGGCGGCGTGCAGTTCTGCGTGAACACGGCCGGCGGCGGCGTCGCCAAGCGCACGATCGCGAAGGACGGCGCCATGCATCCGCTGGAGGACTTCCAGCGCATCATCGACCTGAACCTCATCGCGTCCTTCAACGTGAACCGCATCGTCGCGAGCCACATGGCGAAGAACGAGCCGAACGAGGCCGGCGAGCGCGGCGTCATGATCAACACCGCGTCGATCGCGGCCTTCGAGGGCCAGATCGGCCAGGTCGCCTACACGGCCGCGAAGGCCGGCATCGCCGGCATGACCCTGACCATGGCCCGCGACCTCGGGACCATCGGCGTGCGCGTCATGACCATCGCCCCGAGCCTCTTCGCCACGGGCCTGACCGCGGGGATCCCGGACGAGGCCGAGCTCCAGCTGACGAAGGACGCCGCCTTCCCGAAGCGCATGGGCCGGCCCCACGAGTTCGCCACCATGGCCATCGCGATCTTCGAATGCCCGATGATGAACGGCTCCACGATCCGCGTGGACGGCGGCCAGCGCTTCGCGCCCCGCTGAGCGGGCGTACCCACCCAGGAGAACGACGAGAATGATCGGCTACGTCACGATCGGCACGAAGGACATGGCGAAGGCGACCGCCTTCTACGACGCGCTCCTCGCGGAGCTCGGCGCGAAGCAGCTCTTCGGCATGGACCGCATCAAGTTCTACGGCAAGGCTCCCGGCGAGCCCATGCTCGCCGTCTGCATCCCCTACGACGAGCAGGCGCAGTCGCCGGGCAACGGCGTGATGGTGGCGATCCCCGCCGGCGAGCCCGAGGACATCCAGCGCGTGTACCGGAAGGCCATCGAGCTCGGCGCCACGGACGAGGGCGAGCCCGGCGAGCGCATCCCGGGCATGTTCTACGGCGCCTACGTGCGCGACCTCGACGGCAACAAGCTCTGCTTCTTCAAGATGACCATGGGCTGACGCCACAGCCCCTGTGGGAGCAGGCTTCAGCCGCGACTGCCTCCGGCAGGGCCTTGGCTGTCGCCCGGTACGCCGGAGCGGCTGAAGCCGGCTCCCACAGGGCACGAGGAATCTTCCGGGGGAGGGAGAGCCATGAAGGACTTCGCGGGCCGCCTCGCGGTCATCACCGGGGGCGGGACGGGCATGGGCCGCGAGCTGGCCCTCCAGCTCGCGCGGGAGGGCTGCCACCTCGCCCTCTGCGACGTCTCCGAGGCGCACATGGCCGAGACGCGCCGACTCGTGGAGGCCCTGGGCACGGGCGTGCGGGTCAGCACGCACGGCTGCGACGTCTCCGACGAGGCGCAGGTGCTCGCCTTCCGCGACGCGGTCCCGGCGGCGCACGGCACGGACCAGGTGCACCTGCTCTTCAACAACGCCGGCATCGGCGGCGGCGGCAGCCTCACGGACCCGGGAGAGCGCGAGGCCTGGGACAAGACCTTCGCGGTCTGCTTCCACGGCGTCTACTACGGCACGCGGGCGTTCCTGCCCCTGCTCATGGCCGCGGACGCCGGGCACATCGTCAACACCTCGAGCATCAACGGCTTCTGGGCCTGCATGGGCCCGCAGGTGGCGCACACGGCCTACAGCAGCGCCAAGTTCGCCGTGAAGGGCTTCACGGAGGCCCTGATCACGGATCTGCGCATGCACGCGCCGCACGTGAAGTGCTCCGTGGTGATGCCCGGGCACGTGGGCACGCAGATCATCGCCAACTCCATGAAGGTGCTCCAGCGCGATCCGGACCAGCTCGGCCCCGACGAGATCGCGGAGGTGCGCCGGACCATCTCGGAACTCGGCCTGCCCGTGGACAACCTCCCGGACGAGACGATCCGCGAGCTCATGCGCGAGCGCGCCCGGCAGTTCGAGGCGACGGCCCCCACGAGCGCCGCGACCGCGGCCACGGAGATCCTCGACGGCGTGCGCGAGGGCCGCTGGCGCATCCTCGTCGGCGACGACGCGCGCTTCCTCGACGAGCTCGTGCGCCGGGAGCCGGAGCAGGCCTACGAGGCGGCGTTCCTCGAGCAGCTCTTCGCCGCCGGGCACCTCACGGGGCTCATCGGCAGCGTCGCCCGGGCCGACCAGACCATGTGAACGGGGGAGGCGGTCCGTGCGGCATCTGAACTACGGCCACCTCCAGTACTTCCACGCCATCGCCCGGGAAGGCTCCATCGCCGCGGCGGCGAAGGTGCTGCACCTGACCCCGCAGACCCTCTCCGGGCAGCTGCGTCTGCTCGAGGAGCAGTGCGGCGCCCCCCTCTTCGACCGCGTCGGCCGACGGCTCGTGCTCACGGAGCTCGGCGAGCTCGTGCTCCGCTACGCCGACGAGATCTTCACCCTGGGCGCCGAACTCGCCCGCTCCGTGCGCGACGGCGCGCCGGGCCTGGCCCAGCCCCTGCGCGTGGGCGTGAGCCAGACGATCCCCAAGGTCGTCGCCCACCGCATGATCGCGCCGGCCTTCACCCTGCCCGAGCCCGTGCGCGTGATCGCCCTGGAGCGGCCCCTGCAGGAGCTGCTCGGCGAACTCGCCCTGCACCGCGTGGACGTGGTGCTGTCGGATCAGCCCCTCCCGCGGGGCCTGTCCGTCCGCGCCGTGTCCACGGAGCTGGGTCGCTGCGGCGTGTCCTTCTTCGGTCCGGAGAGCCACCCCCCTGCCGAGGGCGCCCGCCCCGAGGCGATCCTCGGCACCGCCCCGCTGCTGCTGCCCGCGCCGGGCACGCCCAGCCGGGACCGCCTCGACCAGTGGTTCGCGGAGCGCGACCTGCGCCCGCGCATCGTCGGCGAGTTCGAGGACAGCGCGCTCCTGAAGATCTTCGGCATGCACGGCACCGGCCTGTTCCCGGCGCCGACGGCGATCGAGGAAGAGATCTGCGAGATGTACGGCGTGCGGGTCGTGGTCCGCCTCGCGGACCTCGAACAGCGCTTCTACGCCCTCACCACCTCGCGCCGCCAGGAACTGCCGGCGGTGGTGGCGATCACGGACGCGGCCCGGAACGAGCTGTTCGCCCGCGACCGGCGCGCCCCGTCCCGCTCCTGAAACGATCGGAAATTCCGAACGATCCGATCGAACGAATCTGCTATCCCCGATCGACCAACCTCGGCAGTATGACTTTCGCCGAGGCCACACCCCCTGAACGCCTCGGTACGGATCCAGCATCCGGCGAGCACCTGCCAGGGTGTTCGCGCAGTCCCCCGGCGCGGCCTGACCAACCGCGCCACCCCGCCGCCCCTGACCCATGGAATGGGTCAGGGGCGGCCCCTATACCCTCTTCTCCCTGCCCTTCTTCGGTGGCGCGTCCGCGTCGACCACGCGATTGCGCCCCCCGCGCTTGGCCGCGTAGAGCGCCTTGTCCGCCGCCTCCAGCACCGCCGCCGGCCGGGCGAGTCCCCGCGCCCGCTGCGCGACCCCGACGCTCACGGTGACCCCGACCTCCTCGCGCCCGCGGCGCGGCGACCGGCGAGCCCCGGCGGGCTTCTTCCGGGGGCGCGGTCGACTGCGGACCACGAGCCCGCGGCGCTCGAGATCGGCCCGGAAGGCGTCGCAGCGGGCCGCCGCGAGGAGCGCCTGGTGGCCCGGGAAGACCACCGTGAACTCCTCGCCGCCGTAGCGGTAGGCGCTGCCCCCGAAGTGCCGGCGCAGGCAGGCGGCGACCATGCGCAGCACCTGGTCGCCCACGTCGTGTCCGTAGCGGTCGTTGAACTGCTTGAAGTGATCCACGTCGACCATGGCCACGGCCCACTGGCGTCCGAGCCGCGCGAGCCGTTCCTCGAGCGGTCGCCGGCCCGGGAGGCCCGTGAGCGGATCGAGGAAGGCCATGCGGTAGCCGGCCCAGCCCACCGTGAGGAGCAGCGCGCACCCGGCCGCGAGCAGCCATGCCAGCGCGGGAAGGGACGCGCCGTCGCCCCGGACCACCACGGCGACGGCCGCCGCGGCGACGGCGAGGCCGGCGAGGACCGGGTCCCGGGTCCGCAGCCAGCGCAGGCCCGCGACCCCGGTGCCCGCGACGCCGAGGGCGGCCACCGCGAAGGACCGGTCCAGCCACGCAGGCGGTGCGGGCAGCGCCCCCGGGAGCCGCGAGCGCCCGACGCTCTGCAGCGGCTCGAGCAGCGCGGCGACGTGCTCCGGGGGCAGCCAGCGCGCGACCGCCGTCTCGCCGACGAGCAGCGCCACGATCGCGAGGGAGCCGGCGGACGACAGGACGGTCTCCGTGCCCGCGGCGAGGCGCAGGAGCAGGAGCGGCGCACCCACGGCGAGCAGCGGTGCGTGCCAGGAGAGGGCCGGCGTGAACCCCGCGGCCAGGGGCCCGTGGGTCGACCCCCAGACCCAGAGGACCACGAGGGCCGCCAGCGCACTGCGCCCGCGATGGAACACCGCCGCCTGGCCGAAGGCGAGCCCCGCCGCGACGCAGGCGCCCCAGCCGAGGAGTTCCCCGTGGGTGAGTCCGAACACCGGCGTCTCCCGCATGCTTCCCCGGGAGCGCCCGAGCCCCGGCGGCAAGCATAGAACCGGGGGGCGGGCCCCGCTCGCCCGCCCGGGGCCCGCGGATGCGACCGAACGCGCTCGTCGCGTATGGTGGAGCTCCCGAAGCGGACGGACGAGGCTCCATGTTCGGCAGCACCTATCACCTGTTCACGCTGTTCGGCTTCAGCGTGCGGGCGAACTCCAGCTGGCTGCTGCTCTTCGCGCTGCTGGTGTGGTCCCTGTCCACGGGCTTCTTCCCGGCCCAGTATCCCGACGCCCCGCAGGCCCTCTACTGGCTCCTCGGACTCGTCGGGACGCTCGGCCTGTTCTTCTCCCTCCTGTTCCACGAGTTCTCCCACTCCATGGTGGCGCGGGCCCGGGGCATGGAGATCTCGGGGATCACGCTCTTCCTCTTCGGCGGGGTCTCGGAACTGACCGACGAACCCCCGGATCCGCGCACGGAGTTCGAGATCACGGTCGTCGGCCCGCTCTCGAGCCTCGTGCTCTCGGCGGTCTTCTCGGTGATCGGCGGCGGGCTCCAGGCCCTGGGTGCTCCCGGGCCCTGGGCGGGCCTCTTCGGCTATCTCGCCGCCGTGAACCTGATCCTGGCGGTCTTCAACCTGTTCCCGGGCTTCCCCCTCGACGGAGGCCGGCTGCTCCGGGCGTGGCTGTGGAAACGCAACGGAGACCTCGTGGCGGCGACCCACACGGCGGCGCGCGTCGGCCAGGGCTTCGGCTTCGCGCTCATGGCCGCCGGCGCCTTCCTGCTCATCGCCGGCGGCGCCCTCGGCGGCTTCTGGTGGATCCTCATCGGCTTCTTCGTGGTGGGCGCCGCGAAGTCCGTGGACCAGCAGACGCGCATGCGCGCCACCTTCGAGAACACGCCGGTCAGGCGCTTCATGGTGGACGACCCGGTGTCCGTGGCCCCGGACCTCGACGTCGCGAGCCTCGTCGAGGACTACGCCTACCGCCACCACTTCAGCCTCTTCCCCGTGGTGGAGGACGGACGGCTCGTGGGCCGCGTGCGCGTGCGGGCCGTGCGCGAGGTGCCCCGGGACACCTGGGCCGGGACGAAGGTCTCGGAGCTCATGGAGCCGATCGGGGCGCACAACACGGTGTCGCCCGACACCGACACGCAGCAGGCCCTCGGGAAGCTGCAACAGCTCGAGGGCGGTCAGCTCCTCGTGGCCGACGGCGACCGCCTCGTGGGCATCCTCACGCTCCGGGACCTCGTGGCCCATCTGCAGATCCGCGAGTCCCTGGAGGGCGATCGCTGACCGGGCCGGCCCCGCTCAGCCCCGCACGAAGGCCAGCAGCGCCTCCACCAGCTCGTCGGGGACGTCCTCCTGCAGGAAGTGCCCGCCGCCCGCGAGGCGTCGGTGCGGGGCCCGGGCCGCGCCGGGGATGCGCTCCCGGAAGATCGTCTCCATGCCGGCGGTGACCGGATCCTGGTCGCTGAACGCCGTCGCGAAGGGGATCTCGAGGGTCTCGAGCACCTGCCAGGCGGCGCGCGTGACGGCGACGCCGGGGGCGTCGGGCTCGATCGGGACGAGGGCGGGAAACACCCGCGCCCCCGCCTTCGCGGCGAGGCTGTCGAAGGGCGCGTCGTAGGCGGCCACCTCGGCGTCCGAGAGCGTGCGCACGGTCCCGCCCTGGAGGATCTGCCCGACGGGCAGGTCCTCGCTCGTGGCCGCGAACTTCCGCCAGGCGGCGAAGGCCTCCGGCATCTCGCCGCCTCCCTCGGGAAGCGCCGTGTTCGCCGCCATGACCCGCGCGAAGCGCCGTGGCTGTCCCGCGACCACGCAGAGCCCGAGCAGGCCGCCCCAGTCCTGACAGAAGAGGGTCACGTCCTGCGGGTCCACGGCCTCGAACCAGGCCGTGAGCCACGCCACGTGCCGCGCGTAGCTGTACACGTCCAGGGAGGTGGGCTTGTCGGAGAAGCCGAAGCCGACGAGGTCCGGGGCGAGCACGCGCAGCCCCGCGTCCGCGAGCGGCGGGATCATGTGCCGGTAGAGGTAGGACCAGCTCGGCTCGCCGTGGAGCAGGACCACCGGCGGGGCGCTGCGCGGCCCCTCGTCGAGGTAGTGGATCCGTAGCGGTCCGAGCTCGGCGTCGACGATCTCCACGTGCTGCGGGGCGAAGGGGTAGTCGGGCAGACCCTCGCGGCGCGCGGGATCCGTGCGGTGGACGGCGGCCATGGGCCTCTCCGGCAGCGGCCGGCGGCGCGCCGGCGACCCCGGGGACGCTGCCAGAGCGAGCGGCGCATTGCCATCGTCGGAAGCGGACCCGGAATCGGGCATGCTGTGCGCCCTGCCGCCGGGGCCCCGCTCGTGACCGAGGACACCGACCGCCCCTGGGCGGCCTTCCGCTACCGGGACTTCCGGCTGCTCTGGGGGACGCTCCTCGCCGGCGGCGTGGCGCTCTGGCTGCGCATCCTCGGCACGGCGCAATGGCTGCTGGAGGCCACCGGCTCCCCGCTCGTGGTCGGCGCCATCGGCGCGGTGCAGCTCGCGGTGCAGATCCCGGCGCTGCTCTGGGGCGGCACGCTCGCGGATCACGTGGACCGGCGCCGGCTCGTCACTGCGGCCCACGGCGTCACCTTCGCGGCCCTGCTCGCCCTCGGGCTCCTCGACCGCTCCGGCGCCCTCGCGCCCTGGATGGTGTTCGTCGCCATCGCGGTGACCGCGAGCTCGCAGATGCTCGGCAACCCCTCCCGCGCGGCCCTCGCCGCGGCGTCGGTCCCGGAGCGGCATCTCGTGCGCGCGGTGTCGGCGGACAACGCCACGGGCAACGTCGCGGCGATCGCCGGCCCGCTCGTCTTCGCGTGGATCTCCACCACCGCCGGGCTCACGGCCACCTTCCTCACGGGCGCCGCCCTCGCGGCCGTGGCCGCCGCGGCGCCCCTGGCCCTGCGCCTGCGGGGCACGCCGGAGGTGCGCAGCGAGGGCTCCACCTGGCGGCGCACCGTGGAGGGCCTGCGCTACACGGCCCGGCACCCGATCCTCCCCGGCCTGTTCCTCCTCGACTGGGGGATCACGGTGGTGTCCTTCTACCGGGAGATCCTTCCCGTGCTCGCCCTCGGCATGTTCGCCGCCGGGGCGAGCGCGACCGGGGTGCTCGGGGCGGCGAACTCCGCCGGCGCCGTGGCCGGCGCGCTCGTCGCGGGGCTCCTCGCGGCCTGGCGAGCGAAGGGGATGCTCGTGCTCTGGGCGTCCCTCGCCTACGCGCTGCTGCTCTTCGCCTTCGCCGGGGCGACGCAGCTCTGGGTGGGCGCGGCGCTCATCGCCCTCCTCGGCGCCACGGACGCGGTCACGGTCACCGTGCGCCACGGCACCGTCATGCTCACGACCCCGGACGCCATGCGCGGGCGCGCCTACGCGGTGATGATCCTGGCCGCCCAGACCGCCAACAACGTCGGCACGATCTGGGTGGGCTTCTGGGCCGGCGCCATCGGAGCGAACGACACGATCCTCCTCGGGGGCGTGCTCTCGCTGCTGGCGACGCTCGCGATCTGGCGCCTGTGGACGCCGATCCGCAGCTACCGCGCGGACTGACGCGCTCGCGCCCTCAGCGGATCGTCAGGCGCACGGGCAGGTGATCCCCCGGATCGTGGTCGAGCACCCGGGTGTAGACGCGCTCGTCGATCCGGTAGCGCACCCGGTAGCCCTCCACCTGCTCGCGGGTGGTCCAGACCGTGCGGCAGTGGGCGCGCAGGTCCCAGGCGAGGAGCGACGCGAGCCCGGCGTCCGCTCCCGGGCGCGCGGGGGCGCAGTCGCCGACGCGCTCGGCGACGCGCTCCGCGCGGGTCAGCGGCGTCACGTCCAGCACCGGGGCTTCCACCAGGAAGCTGTCCGCGGACGCCCAGGACGCCGCGAGCCCGAGCAGCAGGCCGATCGCACTGCGGTCGATGCCCCTCATCGCGCCTCTCCTTTCCTGCCCGTCGTGCCCGTCGTTCCTGCCGTGGTCCAGCCGAGCGCCTCGAGGCGGGACACGTCCGCGAGCGTGAGCCCGCCGGGCTCGGGGACGAGGCGTACGCGGTAGCCGCCGTCCTCGAGCGGCTCGACGACGCAGACGCCGCCCTCGAGCCGCGCGTTCAGGGCCGCCGCATAGCGCTCCGCCCGCAGCCGGTGGTCGAAGGTCAGGGTCCGTGCCGCGGCCGCCGCCTCGACGCCGGCCCGCGCCGGCGCCGCGGCCTCCTCGAGCCGCGCGCGGTGCGCGGCCACGGTCTCCACGTAGCGCACGGCGCCCGCCGGGAGCTCCGGCGCCCGGGCGATGCGCGTGGGCCCGTAGTTGTAGGACGCGAGCGCCCGCGCCTCGTCGCCGTCGTGCGCGTCGAGGAGCTCGCGCAGGTAGCGGGCGCCGAGATCGATGTTCAGGCAGGGGTTGTAGAGCTCCGCCACGCGCCGCACGCCGAGGTGCCGTGCCGTCCCGGGCCACTGGATCTGCATGATCCCGTGGGCGTTCGCGTGGGAGCGGGCGTCCGGGTCCCAGGCGCTCTCCGTCGCGGCGACCGCGAGCAGGAGCGCGAGGGGCACGTCGTGCAGGTCCGAGGCGAGCTCGAAGCAGGCACGGAAGGGCACCTCCGGCGCCGCGCGCAGGGCGGGCACGAGGAGCAGGAGCACGAGGCCGAGCACCCGGGGGCTCACGGCGCGGCTCCCGTCGCCGCCCGGACCCGCTCGAGGAGCTGCGCCCGCTCCGCCTCGCCGCCGTAGGCGAAGGCCACCTCGTAGACGCCGGGGCCCCGGCGGCGCACCTCGAAGGGATGGTCGAGGCGCGCGGCGAGGCGCTCGGCGAAGCCGGTCGCGGAGCGTTCGCTGCGGAAGGGGACCCAGACGGGCTGCATGCCCGGCGCCGGGGCCGACGCCGGCGCCGGCGCCGCCTCCCGCTCCGCGAGCAGGTCGACGGTCACCGCCTCCGGCAGCTCCGGCAGGACGTTCTCGGGCAGCGCTGCCGGCTCCGGGTCCCGCTCCGCTTTCGGTTGCGCTTTCGGTTCCGCTCTCGGTTCCGGAACCGGATCCACCCGGGGCGCAGGCGGGATCGGCTCCGATCCGCGCCAGCCCTCCAGCCACGCGGCCGCGACGCCGCGGGCCTCCGTCAGGGCCTCGCGCGCCTCCACGAGCAGCGCATCCCGGTCCACCCCGGCGGCGAGGGCCAGGGCGAGTACGGCCCCCGCGCCGGAGACGATGCCGAACAGGAAACGCATGGCGATCCTCCTCTTCCGTTCAGAGGCGCGCGACGCGCCCGCCCACGTGGCCGAGATGCAGCGCGCGCCAGCGCACGGCCTCCCCCTGGGACGCGAGCTCGCGGTCGAGCGCGTCGATCCAGGCGGCGCTCTCGCCGCCGGCGTTCCCGCAGGCGCCGGGCGCCGTGCGCACGAGTGCCTGGAGGCGCCGCGCCACGGTCCGATCCCGCGTCGCGAGCACGTACAGGCCCGCCCCGGGGCGCGCGTCCGCGGTCGCGAAGGGCACGGCCGTGCGGAAGCGCCGCTCGCCGGCCTCGCTCCGCTCCAGCTCCCGTTCGCAGGACAGGGGGCGCACGGTGCCGTTCCGGGTGCCGAACACCACGAGCCAGGCGGGTTCGAGCAGCTCCACGGCGATCTCCGCGCAGCCGCCGGCGCCCGCGTCCTCGCACACGCCCCGGGGCGGCACCGGTTCCAGGCGCAGCGGCGCGAGCAGCGGTGCCGGGGGCACGGGCGAGGCCGTCGGCGCCGGTGCCCGCGGCGCCTCCGCGATCGCCTCCGCCGGGGCTCCACCGAAGCCGGTGACGAACACGGAAGCCACGCGCTGCGTCTCCGTCCGATCCCGCTCGCGGAGCACGAGCACGAGCTCGCGCACACCGCCCGGCCCGCCCGGGCCGGCTTCGAGGTGCAGGCGCCAGGCTGCCTCCTCGGGGCGCGCCGCGAGGGCACCGACCGGCGCGCGGGCGAGCGCCGAGCGCAGGGCCGCGGCCACGCGCCCCGGCGCCGCCTCGGCGTCGAGGTGCACGGGCCCGTCGAGGCCGCCCGGGAGCGCGCAGCGGAGCTGGGCCACGAGCCGGTCGGCGACCTCCGTCCCCCGCGAGACGGCGAGCGGCGCATCCACGGTGCCCGTGGCCACGACCGCCGCGGGTCGCGCGAGGGCGCGCCGCTCCGCCGTCGTCAGGCGGCCCTGCCAGACGTGGCTGGTGCCGGCCACCCACAGGCCCTCGGCCACGTCGAGCACGGCGAGCTCCACCCGCGCGCTGCCGCCGGAACCCGGCGTGATGCCGATGGCGATGGCCCAGGGCACGGGGACCGGCGCCGTGCAGGGATCCCGCGGCGCGTCGACGGCGAGGCGCAGCCCCGGCGCCGCGAGCAGCCGCATGCGGAGCTCCGCCTCCACGGCGTTCGTGAGCGCGTCCGTCTCCGGGGCGGGCACGCCCTCGCGGAGGGACACGAAGGTGAAGGTCTCGCCACGGAAGTTCGGATGGCGCCGGAGCTGCTCCCCGAGCGCGGGCGCCACCTCGTTCCCGAGCCAGCGCGCGAGGGCGCCCTCCGGGTCGAGCACGCCGGCACGGGCCGGCAGCACCAGGACGAGGAGCAGCCCGAGGAGGAGGGGCCGGAGTCCGCCGCGTTCAACCCGCCGGTTCATGACGCACCTCCCCGAAACGATCGATGACGAGGGCTCCGCGGGCATCCGCCGCCAGGTGCTCCCGGATCCGCCCCTCGATGCGCGGCGGCAGCCGCACGGCCCAGCGGAAGGCGGAAGCCTCCGCACGGGCCTCGCGCAGCTGCGCGAGGACGAGCTCCGGTACGGTCTCCGGCAGCACCTCGTGGACCCGCCCCGGCGCCCGGGACTCGAGCAGTCGCAGGGAGGGATCGAGGGCGAGCACGTCCTCCTCCCGGAAGGCGAAGACCGCAACGGTCCCGCGGGAGACGAGGCGCAGGAAGTCGCCCTCGGAGGCGAAGCGCAGGCTGAGCCCCTCCTCCTCCGTGGGTTCCGTCGCCGGTGCGGGCTCGGCCTCCACCACCGGCTGCGGTGCCGGTTCCGGCGCCGGTCGCGGCTCGGGCTTCGGCTCGGGCTCGGGCTTCGGCTCGGGCTCGGGCTTCGGCTCCGGCTCCGGCTCCGGTTTCGGCTCCGGCTTCGGCTCCGGTTCCGGCTGGACGCGCGGAGGCGCCTCCGGCGCCACCGTCGCCGCCTCGCGCTCGGCCTGGCGGGCGAGGCCGAGGATCGCGATCAGGCAGAAGGCGATGATCGCCATGAAGCGCATCACGTCCGCCTGCAGGCTCTCGCTCTCGCTCCCGAACACGGGCCCTCCTCAGGCCGCCTGAGGCGGCCGCAGCGATGCCTCGATGCGCTTCGCCGCCGCGAGCAGCTCGCGCAGCTCCGCCGTGCGCCGGGCCGCGTAGTAGTCGTGGAGCGCCGCGCCGACGGCGAGGGTCTTGCCGAGGCGCAGGAGATAGCCGCCGAGGGCCCCGACGATGGTCGTCGTCAGGGCCAGCAGGATCCCGCCGTCCACGAGCCGCTCGAGCACGGTCCCGGCGCTGGCCTCGAGGCCGCCGCCGGGACCACCGAGGGTCACCTCCAGGGCACTGCGCATGCCCACGGCGGTCCAGATCACGCCGATGCCGACGAAGAGCTGGATCCACACGTCCGTGAGCTGATCGAGCTGCACCACGGCACGCGGCTCGGGGTCGGCCCCGAGCAGGCGCCCGAGGCGCCGGAGGTGGGCCGCGAAGAGCCCCGCCACGAGCAGGAAGGCCCAGAGCGAGTGGCCGAGGTTGCGCGCGATCCAGGTCCCCGCCTCCACCGGCGCGAGACCGGCGCCGCTGCGCGCCGGCTCGAGCACGAGGAGCGCGAGGGTCGCGGCGAGGGTGCCGAGCACGGCACCCCGGCCGAAGCCCCAGCCGCCCGCGGCTCGCTCGCCGGCCATCTCACCGGCCTCCCGCCGCGCACGCCCGGCAGGTGGCCTCGAGCACGAGCTCGGCCTCCTTCAGGAGCGTGTCGGCCCGGTAGTAGCTCTGGGCGTCCTCGCTCGCGCGGAGCAGGCCCTGCTCC
>JAZBPF010000035.1:0-3291 GCA_036351515.1 Pseudomonadales bacterium
ATCGGTCCGCATGCGACCCAGCTCGACGCTCTCGCCAACCACGTTCAGGCGAACCGGCACATCGACCACCGGGTCACCGGCGCAGGTCACGATGCCCTCCAGGCTGGCCCCCCGCCCCAGCTCCACGACCACCTCCGCCCCGCCCATGCAATCGTGCACGGTGCGCGGCGCGAAGCCGTGCGCGCTGACGCGCAGCCGATGCGAGCGACCACGCGCCACGTCGAAGGCGAAGCGCCCGGCAGGGTCGGTGGTGACCGTCGCCAGGGTCTCGATGCGTTCGCCGTACTCCATGTCGAGGTTCCAGAAGTCGTCGGCATCGCGGAAGCGCAGCTCGACCGTCGCGCCGGCCACGCCCTCCCCGTCGCTCGCGCGCACCACCCGGCCGAACAGCCGCGCGGGATCGACGCGACTCCGCTGTTCCTCAGGACGCGCTGCCTCCGCCGCGTCCGTCGCCCGGGTCCGCACCGGCTCGGCCTCAGACCTGGCCGCCGCGTCGCCTTGACGCGCGGCACCTTCCTGCGCGCGCTCGGCGGCTGAATCGATCGCCCTGGTCGACACCGTTCCCGAGTCGCCACCGGCGAGCAACCACGCGACCGCGGCGAGGCCGACCAGGACCATGAGGATCCACAGGGGGCCGGGAGTGCTACGCGGAGGAGCCGACATGACCTCGAAACGTAGCGTGCCGCGAGGCGCTGCGGCCCGGGTTGTCTGGCGTCAATTAGATCTGTGCACCGCGTTGCGTCATCGAGTTCGCTACTTTCAGCGACCTGTTGCCTCATGGATTCTGCTACCCGAGTAGAAGTGAGGAACGATGCCCAAAATCAGTCGGAAGGCTCGACAGGAGCTGATCAAGGCCGTCGCAGCGCGGTATCGCGAGGGCACTCGCCCCGAGAAGACGCTGGTGCTGGACGAGTTCGTCAGGATCACGGGCTACCACCGCAAGCACGCGATTCGTGTTCTGCGAGAAGGCGGCGACGCCGTGGCTTCGCCGGTGAGGAGGTCCGGGAGGAGGACGCTCTACGACGAAGCTGTTCGCCAAGCCCTGGTGGTCCTCTGGGAGGCTTCGGACCGGATCTGCGGGAAGCGTCTGAAGCCACTGTTACCGCTGCTGATCCGGTCGTTGACCGATCACGGCCACCTTGCGCTCACCGACGACGTATGGAGGAAGCTCCTGACGATGAGTCCGTCGACGATCGATCGGCTCCTGATGCCCGCGCGTTCTCGAATCGGTCAACGCCGGAACCGCAGTAAACCAGTCGTGCGAACGCAGATTCCGGTTCGGACATTCGCCGACTGGGATGATCCATCGCCAGGGTTCATGGAGACCGACCTGGTCGCCCACTGCGGGGGCTCGGCGTCAGGTCGGTACAACCACACGTTGGTCCTCACCGACATCGATTCCGGATGGACCGAGTGCGTTGCTCTCGCCGTTCGTGATTCCAGCCTCGTTGTGCGCGGTCTGGACTCTCTCAGGTGCGCGATGCCGTTCCCGCTCCGCGGGGTAGATACCGATAACGGCAGCGAGTTCATCAACGAGGCCGTCCTCGCGTTCGCTCGCGAGCACGGCCTCGAGCTCACGCGGTCGCGGCCCTACAAGAAGAACGACCAGGCTTGGGTGGAGCAGAAGAACGGCTCGGTCGTACGTCGTCTTGTTGGCCACGGCAGGCTCGAAGGCTTGGCGGCTGCGGAGTCGCTGGCACGCCTCTACAGCAGCTCGCGGTTGTTCGTCAACTTCTTCCAGCCGTCGTTCAAGCTGATCAAGAAGGAGAGGGTGGGGGGGCGCGTCCGCAAGACGTACAGCCCCCCTGCTACTCCTTGCTCCCGACTCCTGGCTTCGAAGCGAGTCGACGAGCAATCGAAACAGAAGCTCCGTGCCGTCGTCGCCTCGCTGGACCCCCTACGACTGCTGGATGAGATCCGCACGATGCAGCGTCACATCGCCAGCCTGGCCAACGGCAAGGCAGATCATCACGCTGCTCCCCACCGGGATCATGATCTCGATCGCTTTCTCGCGTCCCTCGAGTCGGCTTGGCAGCAGGGAGAAGTCCGTCCGACTCATCAGCGGAAGCCGAGCGGCGAGCGCTACTGGCGAACACGGAAAGACCCATTCGAGACCGTGTGGCCCGAGATCCTAGTATGGATCGAGGCCGAGCCAGACTTGACCGCCAAAGAGCTCTTCGGCCGGCTGCGGCAAGCTCATCCTGACAAGTTCAGCTCGGGGCAGCTCCGCACGCTGCAGCGCCGCGTCAAGGACTGGAGGATGGCGGCTGCTCGTCGCCTGCTGTTTGCCAACCAGGGCACCAACTCGCCGGAGCCGGAGAGCAGCCTCTCTGCGGCGACTGCGTCGCCTGGAACCTGAGGACCGGGGCTCTGCCCCGGACCCCGGGATTATGCGCTTCGTGCTCATCCCTGGAGAGGTCGGAAAGCGGAGGAGGCGAGGATGACTCCTCGCCGCCTCTCCAGGTCTGAGCCCCCGGGTCGGCGCTCGAGTTGCTTCCCAGCAGAGCTCTATCCTCCGCCCGGGCCGCTCGAATCGTAGATCGGCGTTCATCACGTCGCCAGCCATGCGGTCACTGACCACACGCGCCGGCCATCGAATTGGGTGCGTTTTCTGCTGATAACGCCGGTAGCATCTGCCGGTGAGGCAACACGTTGCACAGATCTAATTGACGCCAGACACCGGGGCCTGCAGGGCGAAATCGACCAGCGTCACGAAGGTGGCGATGCCAATGATGTAGGTCGATATGCGCACCTGCTTGGGGATCGCCTTGCGCAGCAGCCAGATCAGCGTCGACGAGCCGAGCAGCACGAAGGCCGTGGCCGCCCCCATCGCCAGCGCGTTGATGGCGCTGTTGGTGACGGCCAGCATCGGACACATGCCGAGCACCTGGACGAACACGGGGTTCTCCTTCCAGATGCCCTTCACGAACTCGGTGTAGGCCGAGGTGGCGCGTCCGCGGCCGGAGGCTCCGGGCCCGTGGGCGGACTGAGCTGAGTTCGCTGAGGGGGCCGGTGTGAGGTCGCTGCGGGGCACCGGTGTATCTGCGCGAGCTGCGGGGCGTCGAGGTCCACGCAAAGCTCCGCGATGAGGCCAGCGCAGGGACTGAGTGAGGCGCTGGCGGGGGAGCCACTGAGTTTCGCGCCGGAGCTGCTCACCGCGGATGGGCTCCAGAAAGCAGCTTGTGCCTCCTGAGCGCACTCAGCCCCGCGGGCAGCGCGACGCCCCAGGCCATCGGCATCCTCGCGTCGCGCCGCCTCGGCACGCGCCACGGCACCGAACTCCGACCCGGC
>JAZBPF010000036.1:0-8552 GCA_036351515.1 Pseudomonadales bacterium
CCAGTCGAGGTGCGACAGGATGCCGTACGGGAATCCGTGTCCCCAGGCGCCCAGCAGCAGAGGCCGGAACACCACGAGGGTCACGTAGGCGAAGATCGCGACGCCGAACGCGAACGGTACGTGGAAGCCCATCCCGAGCTTTCGGCAGATCTCCACCTCCCGGAACATCCAGGAGACGAAGGCGCCGATCGCGCAGATGGTGATGAGCTGCCAGAGCCCGCCCTCCATGAGGGGAGCGAGCGCGAGACCGTAGCTCAGGTCCGGAGGAGCGATGTTGATCTGCCAGAGGTTCCAGGTGTCACCCTGGGAGGCCCCCCAGATGATCAACGCCGTGCCGAGGACGCTGAAGAAGATGGTGGTGACGCCGAAGAAACCGACATAGAACGGCCCCACCCAGAAGTCGAAAAGATCCCCTCCGATCAGAGTTCCGCCGCGTACACGGTACTTCTTCTCGAAGCTCAGCAGTGCCATATCGAGGTTCCCCCCTGCGCCGAGGACCGCGGAGCGGACCGCCTGACGAACCGAAGCACGACAGACGACCCGCCCCGCTGCCTCCTCCTAGGTCAGACCAGGCTCGAGGGGCGCTCGAGCATGGGCGCCGTCACGGCCGTCGGAGCGACCGAAGCGGACGCGCCTTCCAGCCAGTTGAAACGATCCGTGCTGAGGAGGATGAAGTGGATCAGGATGGCGAGCGTGAAGAGGAACACGGCCATCGCGACCATCACCCGAGCGGGATCGAAGAGCAGCCAGATTTTCCACATGATCAGTTTCTCCTGTTCTCGAACCGGCTCACGCCACGATGGGCGCGAGGGTGGACATCACGGCGTTCACGCCTTCGATGGCGCTGTAGCCCTCCACCGGCGGGAGCCAGGGACGCCACATCCAGACGAGGAAGTGGGCGACCACCGCCACGACGGTGAAGCCGATGAACCCGGCCATGAACAGGCTGTGGAACTCCTGTGCTTCCTTTGCAGTCAGGCCCGAGGGCCCCGTGTTGTCGGACATTGCCTTTCTCCTAGTCGCGAGGTTCTACCGGGTCGGACCCGAGGGCCCACCCCACCGTGCTCGCTGGACACGGTGTTTCGTGGCACGACCGGTGCCACGACCGACCGGGGACGGCGAGCGCCCCCGATTCCTGCGGCCGCACCCCGTAGGGACGTCCGACCTGTTCCTGGCGGACCGGCGCATTCACGCCGGATCCGCCTGTTTCCTGCGCACGGCGCCGATGGCGGCGACGTGGGCGAGCGTCACGCGCTCGTCGTCCTCGCGTTTCGCCTGCTCCTCCGCGCGGTCGCGCATGCGCTTCGCTTCCGATATGCGCACGAGCACCGGCTGCGCCTCGAGGTAGTCGTCGAGCGCCGCGCGCGCGTCCTCGTCCCAGGGCAGCTCCCGATGGCGCTTCGCCGGCGTGGCGTCGACCTTGTCCATCTCCGTGGCCAGCGGCAGCACGTGGAAGAGCTGGTCGAAGAGCCCGTTGCAGATCTCCTGCACGAGATAGGTCGCGCCGCCGTAGCCCATGAAGGGCGTGCCCGTGTGCCGACGGACGATGGCTCCCGGGAAGGACGCCGGGATGTAGTGCGCTCGCGCCCCCGCCTCGGCGAGGTACATGCGCTCGTTGAAGCTGCCGAAGAGGATCATGGGCGGCCGTTCCTGCACCGCCGCGCGCACGGTCTCGTTGTCCGGCTTCGTCCCCGCCGTGCGCCCGAAGGCGAAGTTGCACGGCATGCCGAGATCGTCCTCGAGGAAGTGCTTCAGGCCCCGCGCATAGGTCTCGTTGGCCACCACCCCGAAGCTCGCCGTGGCGAAGAAGTCCTGGGTCACGGAGCGCCAGAGGTCCCAGAGGGGCTTGATGGTCGTGTGCTTCTCCTGCTCGATGAACGGCTCCGGATCGAGGTCCAGGAGCTCGCCCAGCTTGCGCAGGAAGCGCGTCGTGCTCGTGAGGCCGATCGGCGCCTGCAGGTAGGGCCGGTCGAGCTCCTCGCAGAGCGCGCGGCCGTATTCGCGATACATGCAGACGTTGGCGTCCGCGTTCGCGAGCTGCGCGATCTCCGAGAGGTGGCTGCCGAGCGGGAAGGTCATGTTGACCTCCGCGCCGATGCCCTCGACCAGGCGTCGGATCTCCGCGAGGTCCGACCAGGTGTTGAAGTAGCCGTAGATGGGACCGATCAGGTTGACCCGGGGCTTCTCCCCCTCCTTGCGCTTGCGCGCGGGGACCTTGCCCTTCTTCGGCCCGAACTCGGTCCAGAGCCACTTCATGGCCCGGTTCGCGCTCTGCCACTGGTCCTCGTCGATGGTCCGGGGCAGGAAGCGCTTGATGTTCGTCCCCTCGGGCGTGACCCCACCGCCGATCATCTCGGCGATGGATCCCGTGACGACGACGCTCGGAAGATCGGGATCGAGCATCTCGTGGGCGCGCTTCATGGCGCCCTCGGTGCCGTTCTGCCCCAGCTCCTCCTCGGCGAGCCCCGTGACCACGATGGGCAGCTCGTGGGGCGGCAGCGCGTCCGTGTAGTGGAGCACCGAGGTGACCGGCAGGTTCTCGCAGCCCACGGGGCCGTCGATGATCACCTGCAGCCCCTTGATGGCGGAGAAGACGTAGACGGAGCCCCAGTAGCCGCCGGCGCGATCGTGATCGAGGACCAGCATCAGCCGTGCCCTCCCTTCGCGTCCGCGGCCTCGAGACCGTCGTCCTGAACGACGGAATCGGGAATCGGCCCCTTCGCCTTGCCGCGCTTCGCCTTCTTGGCGCGCTTCTCCAGCGTCGCATCGTCGGGCACGTGGCCCGGCTCCCAGACGCCGGTGCGCTCGCCCTCGCCCACGCCCTCGAAGAACTCGCGCATGGCCTGGAATCGCTCGCGGCCGTTCATGGCGGCGTTCACCACCTGGGCGAGAGAACCGGCGCCGGCGACGCCCATGAGGGGACGGGCGGAGATCAGGTTCGTGAAGTAGAGCGACGGGACCGCGAGTTCCTTCGCCTTCTGCACCACCGGCGTGGTCCCGATGGCGAGATCGGGTTCGAAGGCGGCCATGGCGGCCAGGTCCTGCTCGAGGGACGCGCGGTACTGGACCTCCACGCCGCGGGCCTCGAGCCATTCCCGGTCCGCGTTCGAGAAGCGGGTCTTCGGGCAGGCCGTGCCGACGTAGCGCACGTCCGCGCCGCTCTCCACGAGCAGCCGCGCCACGAGGAGTTCGGAGCCTTCGTAGCCGGACAGGGTGATGCGCCCCTTGATGGGCATGCCGGCGAGGGCACCGCGGATCGCGGGCAGCCACTTGTTCTTGGCGGCGTCCACCTTCTCCCGCGCGACTCCGCAGGCATCCCCGATGGCGTCGAGCCAGGCTGCCGTGCCGTCCACCCCGACGGGAGCGGAGCCGACGATGGTGCGACCGGCCGCCTCGAACTCGCGGAAGGCGGCCGTGTAGAAGGGATGGATCCCCGCCACGGCGGCACAGTCGAGGGCCGAGTAGAGCTCCCGCCACTCGCGCGTGGGCACCACGGGACCGACGTCGAGGCCCAGGGGCTCGAGGAGCATGCCGATGCCGACGGGATCCGCCGGGAACATCTCCCCGACGAGCGTCACCGTGGGCCGCTCACCCTTGCCGCCGCGGGGCGCCTGCACCGGGCCCTGCTCGGCCTCCTCCCGGGCGTACTTCAGCATCGCGCCGGCGAGCACGTCCTTCGCCTCGGCGTGCGTCGGCACCCCGAAGCCCGGGACGTCGATGCCGATGATGCGGACCCCGTTGATCTCCTTCGGCAGGATGCGCAGGGGCACGCCGGAGGCGGTCGGAACGCAGAGGTTCGTCACCACGACCGCGTCGTAGTGCTTCGGATCCGCCATGTCGTAGACGGCGTCGCGGATGTCCTCGAAGAGCTTGCCGGTGACCAGGGTCTCCGAATTGAAGGGCACGTAGCCCACGGAGCGCCGTGCGCCGTAGAAGTGCGAGGTGAAGGTCAGGCCGTACACGCAGCAGGCCGAGCCCGAGAGGATCGTCGCCGTCCGCCGCATGCGCAGGCCGACCCGCAGCGATCCGAAGGCCGGGCACATGCTCTGGGGCTGGTCGTGCGGGCCCTTGGGATAGTCCCGGGCGTACTGCTCGAGCACGTCCGCCTTGCCGGCCTGCTCCGCGGCCCGGCGCAGCTCGTCCTTCGAGCTGCAGCCGCCCTGGAGCACCGAGGGGTCCACGTTCGCGACGGGGATCGTCTCCGCCGCGTTCTGCAGCTTCGATTCGTCTCGCGTCGTCTCAGACATCGTCGTACACCACCTCCAGCGATTCCTTCTCCACCACTTCCTTGCCGCACATGTCGGCCATGGAAGCGGGCTCGAGGACCACGTCGCGACCCACGGCCTCGGCCTTGAACAGGTCGAGGAGGCCGTCCGGGCTCAGCGGCGTCGGGAGGATCGGCGGGGCTTCCGCCACGTTCACGGCCAGGGTCTCGAAGAGCGGACCCCATTCGCTGCCGGGATAGCCGATGATCTGGTAGTTGGCGCTCTTGCGCCGGATCTCCTCGTGCGCGGGAATCGCCGAGAGCACGGGGATGCCGACTTCCTCGGCGAAGCGCTGCGCCTCGCCCGTGCCGTCGTCCTTGTTGATGACCATGCCCGCCACGCCGACGTTGCCGCCGAGCTTGCGGAAGTACTGCACGGCGCTGCAGACGTTGTTGGCGACGTAGAGGGACTGGAGGTCGTTCGAGCCGACGACGATGACCTTCTGGCACATGTCGCGGGCGATGGGCAGGCCGAAGCCGCCGCAGACCACGTCCCCGAGGAAGTCGAGGAGCACGTAGTCGAAGCCCCAGTCGTGGAAGCCCAGCTTCTCCAGGAGCTCGAAGCCGTGGATGATCCCCCTGCCCCCGCAGCCGCGCCCGACCTCGGGACCGCCGAGCTCCATGGCGAAGACGCCGTCGCGCTTGAAGCAGACGTCGCTGATCGAGACTTCCTCGCCGGCTTCCTTCTTCTTCGACGAGGTCTCGATGATCGTCGGGCACGCACGACCACCGAAGAGCAGCGAAGTGGTGTCGCTCTTCGGGTCGCAGCCGATGAGCAGCACCTTCTTGCCCTGCTGCGCCATCATGTAGCTGAGGTTCGCGAGCGTGAAGCTCTTGCCGATGCCACCCTTGCCGTAGATGGCGATCACCTGGGCTTCCGACGACTTCTGGGCATCGGGGTCGTGAACGGCGATGTGCTGATGCACTTCGGGTCGTGCGGACTGGCTCATGCTTGCCTCCAGTTCAGGACCATCTTCAGACAATCGACGTCCGTGAACGCGATTCGGTAGGCGTCCGCGGCGTCGTCGGCCGGGGCGCGATGGGTGACCAGTCCATCGAGCGACAGGAGCCCCTCGGCGAGCAGCCTGCGCGTCGCCGAGAGGTCCGAAGGCTGGAATTCCGTCGCCACGCGCAGACGCACCTCGCGCATGAACGCGGGCGGGAACTCGAAGGAGAGCGGCTTGCTGTAGAAGCCCGCCAGGACGATCTCGCCGCCGCGACCGAGGCGCGAGATCAGCGTGTCGAGGAGCCCGGCGTCGCCGCTCACGTCGCAGATGCAGCGGTAGTCGCGGCGCGCGTCGTCGTCCGGATGCACCACCGGATAGCCCGTGGCGCCCTGCATGCGGCGCGGCTGCGTTTCCCAGACCGTGGGCGGCGGTGCGCCGAGCGCCATGGCGATGCGTGCGATGAGCCGCCCGAGGACCCCGTGCCCCACCACCAGGTCCGGGAAGACCGGCGTCGCATCGGCCTGCGGCGCGAGCGCGTGATGCGCCGTCGCCGCGAGGGCGAGGAGCACGCCCTGCTCGCCGAGGGACTCGTCGACCTCGAGGACGCGCTGACCCGGAACCACGAGCCGGGAGGCGGCGCCGCCGAAGAGTCCGCGCACCTCGCCGAAACAGGCGGCGCCGGGGACGAAGACCAGGTCCCCCACGCGGCGGCCGCTCTCGGGGCCGGCCTCGACCACGCGCCCGACGGACTCGTAGCCCGGAACCAGGGGGTAGCCCATGCCCGGGAAGGGCGGCATGGCGCCGGTGTAGAGAAGCCGTTCCGTACCCGTGCTGATGCCGCTCCAGTACACCTCGACGACGACGTCGGCGGCCGTGGGGGCCGTGAGCGCGAGGGTGCTCAGGACCAGCTTCTCCGGCTGCTCGAGCACGACCGCTCTGGTGTCCAGCGCTGCACCCATCGCCTTCTCCGTTCCCGCCCCGTGCGGGGGCCTTCCTTGATTGTCAGTCTACGCTGACACTCTTGCCTGTCAACTGAATCATACGCACCGTCCGTCAAGCGGACCGGACACCCCTGCCCTCACGGCCGGTCCGCCACCAGCACGCTGGTCTGCAGCGGCACGTGGGTGGGCCGCGCGCGGACGTTCAGGAACCCCGCCTCGCGCAGCAGCGCCTCGATCTCCTTCGGCGACCGCGGGCGCCCGCGGCCCATGGCGCGGAGGTAGAAGGCGAAGTAGGCGTCCCCGACCCGCCGGGCGGCGCTGGCGCCGCGCATGGGCTCGGCCACGACCAGGGTTCCGCCCGGCGGCAGCGCCGCGTGCACCGCCGCGAGGAGGGTCCGGGCGCGGGCGTCGTCCTGGTCGTGGAGCACCCGCACGAGGCTGACGGCGTCGGCGCCGGCAGGGAGCGGGTCCTCGAGGAAGCTGCCGCCCACGGCCTGGACGCGATCACCGAGGCCGGCCTCGCGGAAGCGTTCCTCGGCGAGGGCGGCCACCGGCGGCAGGTCGAAGAGCACTCCCTCGAGCGCCGGGTGCCGGGCCGCCACGGCGGCGAGGAAGGTCCCGTTGCCGCCGCCCACGTCGAGGAGCCGGCGATGGCGCGAGAAGTCCCAGGCGTCGAGCACCTCGTGCGCGACCAGGTCCTGGGACGCGCCCATGAGCTCCGAGTAGGGCCGGGCCGCCTCGGCGTCGAAGGCCCCGGGCCGGTCCTTCGCGTAGGGCCAGTAGGCCGCGAGCGCCGTGTCCGCCGGGCGCTCGCCGCGGAGCAGCGCCACCGGGTCCTCGAGGTCGCGGTAGAGGAGGAGGTTGTGCTCGATCATGCGCTGGATGCCGGGGCTCGTGGCGATCGCGAGGCCGAGCGTCGTGGGCGCGTAGCGGCCCGTGAACCGCCGCTTGAGCACCCCCACGGCCACGGCCGCGTCGAGGAGCTGGCACGTGGCGTCGAGGTCCAGCCCGAGGCGCGGGGCGAGCTCCTCGGGGCGCCGCGCACGCTCGAGGAGCAGCGGGAACAGCTCGAGGCGCACGCAGGCGAGGAGGATCTGCGTGTAGACGAAGCCGGAGACGAGATCGAAGAGCGCGGCGGCGCTGCGCCGGGCCAGGGGTCGGGTCAGCGGCAGGGCCGCCGCCGCGCGCATGGCACCGGGCCGGGCGAGGCGGCGCAGGAACGCATCGCGGAGACGATCGAGCCCTTCACCGAAGGCGCCGCCTTCAGGAGGCACGGACGGGTCGTCGACGGACGCCGGCGCGGAGGGCGGGGCCAAGGGCAAGCCGCCGCTCAGGCCGCACAGGCCGCCTTGGACCCCTCGAGGATGCGTTCGGCCTGGGCGCGGATCGCGGCGAGCAGATGGACGCGACCGACGCAGTCCGGGATCGAGTCCAGGGCACCGGAGACGAGGTCCTCGAGGCGCCGCGCCGCACCGTCGACCCCGAGTTCGGCGACGGCGCTGGGCCGGCCGAGGGCCTCGTCGACGCGCACGGGCTTGCCCACGACCGCGCTCTCGGCGGTGGCGTCACGGAGATCGTCGGCGACCTGGTAGGCCTCTCCGAGGCGGGCGCCGAGCGCATGCCACGGCGCGGGATCCACCCCGGCCGCCACCGCGCCGGCGACCGTGGCGCCGGAGAACAGCGCACCGGTCTTCGCGTCGTGGTAGGCGCGCACGTCCACGGACGGCTCGCACTCCCAGGCCTGCCCGGCGATGATCCCGCGGGGGCCGCCCACGGCCCGGCCGAGCACGGCCACGAGCGGCGCGAGACGCTCGGGCACCTGCGCGGATTCGCGGGCGAGGTACTCGAAGGCGAGGACGATGAGCGCGTCCCCCACGAGCAGGGCCAGGGGCTCGCCGTAGGCGGCGTGGACCGAGGGCTTGCCCCGGCGCAGGGCCGCGTCGTCGAAGCACGGCAGGTCGTCGTGGACGAGGCTGCCGCAGTGGATGAGTTCCAGGGCCGCTGCCGCGGCGCTGCTCACCTCCGGATGGGGATCGCCGTTCGCGAGGGCGACGGCGAGGCAGAGCTGGGGCCGGATCCGGGCGCCGCCCGGGAAGACGGCGTAGGCCAGCGCCGAAGCGAGGCGCGGCGGGCAGTCCGACCCCGTCGCACTCGCCACCGCCGCCATGAGGCTGTTCTCGATCCGGCGAACCGTGTCCATGGCCCCTCCCCGGGAGTGTCAATTCTGATTGTCACTTCCGAGTGTCGTGTATCGTGGACAGGTCGTCAACGGCCTGGGCCGCGTCGCTCACCGATTCGCGGAGCGAAGGCGTGGAGATGCCGGAGAAGACGAGGCGCGCGACGGATCGGGCGCGCAGGCGTACGGAAAAGTACGTCCTGCACCCGATCCGAGCGCAACGC
>JAZBPF010000037.1:0-10734 GCA_036351515.1 Pseudomonadales bacterium
CCGTGAGCGCCTCTGCCCCCGAGCTCTGATGGACGAGGCCCCGCCACTGCAACTCGTCGAGGAGCGCCCTGGACACGCACGTACTCCCTGGCCGGATCGATCCCGTGGCCGGCATGGCTGCCGGCGGTCCCCGCGGCCGGGCCGCGGGAGCGCAAACCATACCCACGCGCCTTGCGAAAACAAGCGCCGCAACCGTCCGGCGCGCACTCCCGGCCCGGGGTTCCCCGCCGGAAACCTTCGTCTATACTCCCGAGGTTCTGACCCGCGACGGAAAAACGGGCCCCAGCCCCCTGTATTCCATGAATCTTTCCGACGATCGCCCCATGGCCCGACGCCTGCCCGCTTCCACGCCGGGACGTCCCGCCTATCCCCATCGCCATCTCTTCGTGGCAGCGCTGCTCGGTGGCCTGGTCGCCTTCGCGCTCTCGGTCTGGCCGGAGCGGGACCATCGAGCCCATGCGAGCCTGCCGGCAGGGAGCGTGGACTTCGTGCTCGGACCCGCCGTACCCGCGGTACCCGGCGAGGCGGCGGAGGCTCCCCCGGCGCAGGCCGAGGCGCCGGCTCCGGCCCCGGAGCCGGCGTCGCCCTGGGCGACGGTCACGGTCCGCGCCGGCGACAGCCTGGCGCGCATCTTCTCCCGCGAGGGCCTCTCCCCCGGCGACCTCCAGGCGGTCCTGGACAGCGACGCGGCGGCGAAGCGCCTCGCCCGCATCCATCCGGGCGAGGCGCTGCGCTACCGCACGGACGACGCCGGGCGCCTCGTGGCCCTGCACTACGACTTCAGCCGCCTCGAGGCCATGGTCGCCCAGCGCCCGGACGCCGCCTCGGACTTCGAGACGCACCTCGAGCAGCGCGAACCCGAGCGCCGGCGCGCCTTCCGCGAGGGGGAGATCGATTCGTCCCTGTTCCTCGCCGCCGCGCGCGTGGGCCTCGACGAGGGGCTCGCCATGGAACTGGCGGGCATCTTCCAGTGGGACGTCGACTTCGTCCTCGACATCCGCCGCGGCGACCGCTTCGAGCTGCTGTTCGAGGAACTCTGGCTCGACGGCGAGCGGATCGGGAACGGGGCGATCCTCGCCGCTGCCTTCGAGAACCGGGGCGAGCGCCACGAGGCCGTCCGCTACGTCGACACGGAAGGGCACGCGAGCTACTACACGCCGGACGGTCGCAGCATGCGCAAGGCGTTCCTCCGCGCCCCGGTGCAGTTCAGCCGCATCAGCTCGAACTTCAACCTGAACCGCAAGCACCCGCTCTGGAACACCTCGCGCCCCCATCGGGGCATCGACTACGCCGCCCCCACGGGGACGCCGGTGGTGGCCGCGGGCGACGGCCGCGTGGTGCTCGTCACCCAGAACGCGCCCTCCGGGAAGTACGTGGTGCTCCAGCACGGCGAGCAGTACCAGACCAAGTACCTGCACCTCTCGCGCTTCGCCAGCGGCATGAAGGCCGGCCGGCGCGTCCGCCAGGGCGAGGTCATCGGCTACGTGGGCGCCACCGGCTGGGCCACGGGCCCGCATCTGCACTACGAGTTCCTGGTCCACGGCGTGCACCGCAACCCGCGCACGGTCCCCCTGCCCAAGGCCCTGCCCGTGCCCGACGGCGAGCGCGATCGCTTCCTGGCGACGACCCGGCCGCTCGTGGCGCGGCTCGCGGAACTCTCCGGCGAGGAGCGCATCGCCCTCTCGGAGACGGCCCCCACCGGGAGCGGCGGCTGAGCCGCAGCGCCGACCACCCCGACGGAGCCCTCTACGTCGGGGTGATGTCGGGCACCAGCCTCGACGGCATCGACGTCGTCCTCGCGGACCTCGCCCCGGCGGTGCCGCGGGTGCTGACCGCGCGCACGGTGCCCTTCGAGCCGTCGCTGCGCACCCGCCTCGCTTCCCTCTGCGCACCCGGTGCCGAGGGGGGCGCCGAGGACCGGATCGACGCCCTCGGCGAGGCCGACACGGCGCTCGGGCACGCCATCGGCGAGGCCGTCGCCGCGCTCCTGCACGAGGCCGCCGTGCCCGCCTCGGCCGTCCGCGCCATCGGCAGCCACGGCCAGACGGTCCGTCACCGCCCGCCCCCGCGACCCGATCCCTTCACGCTCCAGCTCGGGGACCCGAACGTCGTCGCCGAGCGCACGGGGCTTCCCGTGGTCGCGGACTTCCGACGCCGGGACCTGGCGGCCGGCGGCCAGGGCGCGCCCCTCGTGCCGGCCTTCCACGCGGCCGTCTTCGGGGCGGCGACGGACCGGGTCGTCGTCAACGTCGGCGGCATGGCCAACGTGACGCTGATTCCCGGCGGTCGCCCCGAGGACGCGACGGGCTTCGACACGGGACCCGGCAACGTGCTCCTGGACGCCTGGGCGCGGCGTCACCTGCTCGCGGACCGGGACGAGGGGGGCGCCTGGGCGGGGCAGGCGACGGTGGATCCGGCGCTGCTGGCACGGCTCCTGGACGAGCCCTACTTCACGGCGCCGCCGCCGAAGAGCACGGGCCGGGAGCACTTCGACCTCCCCTGGCTCGAGGCCCGCCTCGCCGGCGGAGCGATGCCCGCCCCGGCCGCGGTCCAGGCGACGCTCACGGAACTGACCGCCCGCACCATCGCCGACGGGATCCGCGCGGCCGCCCCCCTGCGGCCGACCGAGGTGCTCGTGTGCGGGGGCGGTCGGCACAACGCCGTGCTCATGGAGCGGCTGGCGGCCGCCCTGCCGGAGACGCGGGTGAGCACGACGGACGCGCACGGTCTGGACGGGGACTGGGTGGAAGCCGTGGCCTTCGCCTGGCTCGCGGAGAGGCGCCTGGCGGCGCTTCCGGGGAACCTCCCCGCCGCCACCGGGGCGAGCGGGCCGCGGATCCTCGGGGCGCTCTACCTGCCCTGAAGGGGCCCGGCGTGGGGCGGGGTGCCCGGACGGGCGTCAGATGGCGAAGGAATTCCCGCAGCCACAGGTGGAGGCGGCGTTGGGGTTGTCGATCACGAACTGCGCGCCGGAGAGGTCCTCGCGGTAGTCGATGACGGACCCCACGAGATAGGGGTAGCTCATGGGGTCCACCAGCACGGTGACGCCCTCGCGCTCGACGGAGGCGTCGTCCTCCGCGGCTTCCTCGTCGAAGGTGAAGCCGTAGGAAAAGCCGGAGCAGCCGCCGCCGGTGACGAACACGCGCAGCTTGAGGTCGAGGTTGCCCTCGTCCTCGATCAGTTCACGCACCTTCGCCGCGGCCGCCTCGGAGATCCGGAGCGTCTGCGCGGCCTGGCTCTCGACCATGGTCATCTGGAGCCCTCGAACCGGCATCGATCCCCATCATAGGGTCAGCCCTGCGCTTTTCCAACCGCCGGAGTCGGATTTGACGCGGGCGCCGGCTCCGATGCCGCCGGGGCGATGCTGACGCTCGGCCGGCTCTTGCCCTGGGCCTGGCCGCCCTCCGGGGTGTAGACGAGGCTGCCGTCGACCCGCGCCCCCATCACCATCTCGATGAGGTGGTAGTAGACGTTGCCCTCGACCCTCGCCTCCGCGGCGAGCTCCACGTGCCGGGTCGCGTACACGTCGCCCTTCACGAGACCGTTGATGACCACGTTGGGCACGCGGATCTCGCCGATCACGGAGCCCTTCGCGCTCACCGTGAGGCCCGCCTCGCTGTCGCTGTCGGCGAACACGTTGCCGTGCACCTCGCCGTTCACGAGCAGCTGGTCGGCGAAGTGCACGTCGCCGTGGATGCGGGTGTTGGCGGCGATGAGCGTCGCCCCCTTGCCCGGCACGGCGGCCTCCCGCTCGCGGGGCTTCACCGGTTCCTTCTTCTCGCCGCGGTCCTTGTCCTTGTCTCCGAACATGCCGTCAGACCTCCTGGATCTGCCAAGTGAACGTGCGCTCCAGCCGGAAATCGTCGCGGCCCGCGGGGCGGGCCACGATCTGGACGCTCTGTGGCTCGAAGTCCTCCGGCAGGTCGAACTCTCCGGCCACGTCCTGGAAATAGCGGAAGCGGAAGGGGATCGGATAGGGCCCGGCGCTCCCGAGGACGGGCCCCGCGAGGGTCTCCGGGCGTCCGCCCCGGGCGCCGAGCACGTTCAGCTCCACGTGCCCCGACACCTCCTTCGACTGGTCCGCGGACTGCACCAGCAGCAGCCGGAAGCGGACCCCGCTCCCGTCGAGCCGCGGCAGGAGCTCGAGGCGCGCGATGCGCATGCTCTCGGCGTTCTGCTCGCTGGCCATCAGGTTCCGGTAGAAGCGCACCTCGTCCTCGAGTTCGGAGATGCGCGCCGCCTGATCGGCGATGGTGCTGCGGACCCGCTCGTCCACGCCGGTACCGATGGCGAGGCCCAGGCGCGCGTCGGACAGCTCCCGCTCGAGCCGGTCCCGCTCCGCCGTGAGGTCCCGGTAGCGGACCGCGAGCGTCGCGAGCTCCGCCACCGCGCCGTCGTGCGCCCGCTGCGCGTGCCAGCGACCCGCGAAGAAGGTGCCGGTCGCGAGCAGCAGCGCGAGGACCGCGGCGACCGCCACGAAGCGTCCGGTCCGGTCCGGCTGTTCCTGCGCGACCGTGAGATCCGGCGGCGGGCTGTGGCGTCGCGCACTCAGACTGCGTACTCCCTCGCGCCTGCGGTTCCGACTCCTGCGCGCGCCTCCGGATGGAACTCCCGGGCCCACGCTGCGACACTGCGCCGTCGCCGGCCTCCGGGATCCCGCCGCGCGGGACGGCGGTCGCGGAACCGCCCGCCGCACCGACGACAGGCACCGCGCCGGCCCGTCCTCCGAACTATAGAAGCCGATCGGAGGCGCGCCACCGATCGGAACCGGTTCGAGACCACGCGCCCCGGATGAAGCACCGCCTCCGAGAAGCCTTCTCCATCGTCCGCTTCCGCAGGCGCCTCGCCGACGTCGACGCCCTGCCGCAGCTGAGCCTCCTCGCCCTGGCGTCGGGGCTCGTCACCGGCGTGGTGATGACCGCCTTCCGCCTGCTGCTCGAGGCGCCCCTCAGCGGCCTCACGCCGGGCGCGACGACCCAGCGCTTCGAGGCCCTGCCCTGGCAGGCGCGGCTGCTCCTGCCCCTGCTCGGCGGCCTCCTGCTCGGGCTCGCGCTCCAGCGCCTGAAGCCCGCCCGCCGCATCGTCGGCGTCACCCACGTGATGGAACGCCTCGCGCGCCATCAGGGCCACATGCCCCTGGGCAACGCCTGGGTGCAGTTCGTCGGCGGGATCCTCGCCCTCGCCAGCGGCCAGTCCGCGGGCCGCGAGGGGCCGGCGATCCACCTCGGCGCCGCGGCCTCGAGCCAGCTCGGGACGCGGCTGCGGCTGCCGAACAACAGCGTGCGCACGCTCGTCGCCTGCGGCACCGCCGCGGCCATCGCCGCCTCCTTCAACACGCCCCTCGCGGGCGTCATCTTCGCGATGGAGGTGGTCATGATGGAGTACACGGTGGCGAGCTTCATCCCGATGATCATCGCCGCCGTCTCCGCGACCCTGGTCGCCGTCGTGGCCCACGGCAACGCGCCCGCCTTCTCGGTGCCGCCGCTGCTCCTGTCGAGCCTGCGCGACCTGCCCTGGGTGCTCCTCGCCGCCGTCGTGATCGGCGTCGTGGCCGCGGCGTTCATGCACCTGGTGGAGACCTTCGCGACCCTGCATCGGTTCCCGCTCTGGGCGCGGATCACCGCCGCCGGAGCGATCACGGGCGTCGCGGCCCTCTTCGCGCCGGAGGTCATGGGCGTGGGCTACGACACCGTCGAGGACGCGCTCCTCGGCGAGTTCGGGCTCGCGCTGCTCCTGCTCGTCGCGGCGCTGAAGCTCGTGACCAGCGCCGCGGCCGCAGGCCTCGGCGTGCCCGCCGGAATCATCGGCCCCACGCTCGTGATCGGCGCGACCACCGGCGGCGCCCTCGGGGTCCTCGGCGGGATGCTGCTGCCCGAGTACGCCTCCGAGCCCGGCCTCTACGGGCTCCTCGGCATGGGCGCGATGATGGCCGCGGTGCTCCAGGCGCCGCTGGCGGCGCTCATGGCCATGCTCGAGCTGACGCTCAATCCGAACATCATCCTGCCCGCCATGCTCTCGGTGGTGGTGGCCTCGCTCGTGTCGTCCCAGGTCTTCCGCCGCCGCTCGATCTTCCTCACGCTCTTGGAGCGCCGAGGCCTGCAGTACACGAGCGATCCGATCACCCTCGCCCTGCAGCGCGCCGGCGTCGGCAGTCGCATGGAGCGCCGCCTGGTGCGCGCCCGCAAGCGCGTGTCGCGCGCCGAGGCGGCCTCGCTCCTCGAACGGGAGCCGGCCTGGATCGTCGTCGACGACGCCGAGGGGCCCGTGTGCGTGCTCGCGGCGGCGGACCTCGCGCGCCATCTCGAGAGCGACGACGACGAGGCGCCCGCGGCGCCCGAGGGCGCCGGCGCGGAGGGCGAGGCGCCGCCGGCGGACGGGAAGGTCGACCTCCTGGCCATCCCGGGCCTGCGCAAGGACGTGACCCTCGTGCCGGTGCAGGCCACGCTCCACGAGGCGCTGGCCGCCCTGGACACGACCGGGAAGGAAGCCGTGTGCGTGACCCGCACCGCCGCGCCCATGATCACGCCCATCATCGGCGTCCTCACGCGCGCGGACATCGAGAAGTACTACGGACTGAAGGGGTGAGAGTCGATGCTGCTCTGGGTGAAGGCGTTCCACGTCATCTTCGTCGTCTGCTGGTTCGCCGGCCTGTTCTATCTGCCCCGGCTCTTCGTCTACCACGCCATGGCCGAGGACCGGGCCACCGTGGAGCAGCTCAAGGTGATGGAACGCAAGCTGTTCCGCTTCGTGACGCCCTTCGCGGTGCTCTCCGTGGGCCTCGGCCTGTGGATGCTCGTGCTCGTGCCGGGCTATCTCGCCATGGGCTGGATGCACGCGAAGCTCGCCCTGGTGGCGCTGCTCGTCGCCTACCACGGCTGGTGCGGCGTGCACGTCGCGCGGCTCCGGGACGACCGGGACACGCATACGCACCGCTGGTTCCGCGTCTTCAACGAGCTGCCGGTGCTGATCCTCTTCCCGGTCGTGATCCTGGTCGTCGTGAAGCCCTTCTGACGCGGTCGCCGACGCGGGCGCGGACGCGGGCGACCGCGGCCCGGCGCGCACCCGCAGCGGCGCCGCGCCTTGCCGGCGTCGGCGGGGGCCCGCAGAATCGGGCGCCGCCCGGGCCGGGCCCCGGAACCGAGCGCCGTCGAACCGAGGAGACCCCATGACCGCCCCCGCAGCACCGCTCCAGCGCTCCGCGCAGCTCTTCGAACGGGCCGGCCACGCGATCCCCGGGGGCGTGAACTCGCCCGTGCGCGCCTTCAAGGGCGTCGGGGGCACGCCGGTCTTCATGGCGCGCGCGGAGGGCCCCTGGCTCCACGACGTCGACGGCAACCGCTACGTCGACTGCATCGGCTCCTGGGGTCCCATGATCCTCGGCCACGGCGCGCCGGCGGTGCGCGAGGCCGTCGCCCGTCAGCTCGAGGCCGCCGTGAGCTTCGGCGCGCCGACGGAACTCGAGATCCGCATGGCCGAGCAGGTGATCGCCCTCGTGCCGTCCATCGAGCGCGTGCGCATGGTGAACTCGGGCACCGAGGCGACCATGAGCGCGATCCGCCTCGCCCGCGGCTTCACGGGCCGGGACGGGGTGGTGAAGTTCGCCGGCTGCTACCACGGGCACGTGGATTCGCTGCTCGTGAAGGCGGGTTCCGGCGCCATGACCCTCGGCGTGCCCGACTCGCCGGGCGTCCCCGCCGACCTCGCCCGGCACACGGTGAACCTGCCCTACAACGACGCCGAGGCCGTGCGCGCGCACTTCGCCGCCCACGGGGCCGAGATCGCCTGCGTGATCGTCGAGCCGGTGGCCGGCAACATGAACTGCGTGCCCCCGGAGCCGGGCTTCCTCGAGACCCTGCGCGAGTGCTGCGACGCGCACGGCGCGGTGCTGATCTTCGACGAGGTCATGACCGGCTTCCGCGTCGCCCGGGGGGGCGCCCAGGAGCTCTACGGGATCACGCCGGATCTCACCACCCTCGGCAAGATCATCGGCGGCGGCCTGCCCGTGGGCGCCTTCGGGGGCCGGGCGGACGTCATGGCGCACATCTCCCCGACGGGGCCCGTCTACCAGGCCGGCACCCTCTCCGGGAATCCGCTCGCCATGGCCGCGGGGCTCGCGGTGCTCGAGACCCTCGCGGACGACGGCTTCCATCCGCGCCTCGGCGCGCTCACGGACCGGCTCGTGGACGGCATGCGCGCCTGCGCGGCGCGCCACGGCGTCCCGCTCACCACGAACCACGTGTGCGGCATGTTCGGCTTCTTCTTCACGGAAGCCGAGCGCGTGCGTTCCTTCGAGGACGTCCAGCGCTGCGACGTGGAGCGCTTCCGCCGCTTCTTCCACGCCATGCTCGCGCGCGGCGTCTACCTCGCGCCCTCGGCCTTCGAGGCCGGCTTCCTCTCCGTGACCCACGACGAGCCCGTGATCGACGTCCTCCTCGAGGCCATGGACGGCGCCCTCGCGGAAATCGCCTGACCCGGACCGGAGTTCCCATGACCCGCCGCTATCACGTCTACGGCCTCGGCAACGCCCTGGTCGACATGGAATACGAGGTCGACGACGGCTTCCTCGACCGCCACGGCATCGCCAAGGGGCACATGACCCTCGTGGACGCGGAGCGCCAGCTGCAGCTCTCCGGCGAGCTCGCGGACCACGCGCCGCGGCGCTGCTCCGGCGGCAGCGCGGCGAACAGTCTCATGGCGGTGGCCGCCTTCGGGGGGCGCTCGTTCTATTCCTGCAAGGTCGCCGACGACGACGTCGGCCGCTTCTTCGTCCGCGACCTCCAGGCGGCCGGCGTCGCGACCAACGCGCACGACCAGAGCGGGGACGGCATCTCCGGCCAGTGTCTCGTGCTCGTCACCCCGGACGCCGAGCGGAGCATGAACACCTTCCTCGGCATCTCGCACTCCCTCGGCCCGGACGACGTGGACGAGGAGGCGCTCCGCCACGCGGACTGCCTCTACCTCGAGGGCTACCTCTGCAGCTCGGACACGGCCCGGGAGGCGGTGATCCGCGCCCGCGGCATCGCGCGGGAGGCCGGCGTGAAGCTCTTCGGGACCCTCTCCGATCCGGCCATGGTCGAGCACTTCCGGCCCCAGCTCGCGGAGATGATGGGCGACCGACTCGACCATCTGTTCTGCAACGAGGAGGAGGCCCTGGGCTGGACCGGCGCCGCGGACGTCGCCGGCGCCGTGGACGCGCTCAAGGGCTTCGCCGACAGCTTCGCGCTCACGCTCGGCGCGAAGGGTTCCCTGGTCTGGGACGGAACGACGCTGCACGAGATCGACGCGGTCCCGATCCGCCCGGTGGACTCCACGGGGGCGGGGGACATCTACGCGGGGGCCTACCTCTACGCCGTCACCCACGGCTACGACGCGCGCACCGCCGGCGAACTCGCGAGCCGTTCCGCGGGCCGGCTCGTCGGCCGCTTCGGCGCGCGGCTGCCCCTCGAGGACCACCAGGAACTGCTGAAGGCCCTCTGAGAGGGTGCCTACCCGGTGCCCTCCGATCAGGCGGCGCGCTCGGCGAGCGCCGTACCGAGGCGTGCCAGGGCCACCCGGATCCGGTCCACGCCCGCCGTGTAGGCGAAGCGCACGTGCCGCCCGGCCCCGTGCTCCCCGAAGTCCGTCCCCGGCGTGGCCGCGACGCCGTGCGTCTCGAGCAGCCGGCGGCAGAAGGTGAAGCTGTCCTCGCAACCCTCCGGCAGCGCCGCGTAGACGTAGAAGGCTCCTTCGGGGACGCGCGGCACCGCGAGCCCGAGGTCGCGCAGCCCCGCCACGAGCACGTTGCGCCGCTCGCAGAAGGCCCGGCGCCGGGCCTCGTGCACGGCCATGGCCTCGTCCCCGAGGGCGGCCACGGCGGCGTGCTGGCCGATGGTGGAGGGCGCGATGTAGAAGTTCTGCGCGAGCTTCTCGAGCTCGGGCACCGCCGCCTCCGGCGCCACCAGCCAGCCCACGCGCCAGCCGGTCATGCCGAAGTACTTCGAGAAGCTGTTGACCACGAAGACCGGTGCGTCGGGGTCGTCGACGATCGAGAGCACCGTGCCCACCCGGTCGGGCGCCGCAGCGCCGTGGCGGGCCGCCGTCGGCAGCTCCGTCAGGGAGGCCGGGTAGGTCAGGCCCTGATAGATCTCGTCGACGATGGTCCAGCCGTCCCGTTCCCGCACGGCCTCCAGCAGATGGCGGAGCGTGGAGCGGGCCAGCACCGCGCCCGTGGGATTGGCCGGCGACGCGAGGAGCAGCCCCCGGGTGCGGTCGTCCCAGTGCCGCGCGAGGAGGCCCGGGTCGAGCTGGTAGTCCTGCTCCGGCCCCACGGGGACGGACTTCGCCTCGCCGCCCACGAGCTGCGGGAAGTGCCGGTTGCAGGGATAGCCGGGGTCGGTCATGAGCACCCGGTCGCCGGGCTCCACGAGCAGGGCCGCGAGGAGCACGAGGGCCCCCGTCGCCCCGGCGGTGACCACGATGCGCTCCGGCGGCACGGCCACCCGGTGCCAGCGCGCGTAGTAGTCGGAGATGGCCCGGCGCAGCTCCGGCGCGCCGAGGGCGCTGGTGTAGCCTGTGACGCCGGCGGCGATGGCGTCGGCCCCGGCGGCGCGGATCGGATCGGCGCTCGGGAAGTCGGGTTCGCCCACCTCCATGTGCACCACGTCCCGACCGGCACGCTCCAGGGCCTGGGCCCGGTCGACGAGATCCATGACCTGGAAGGAACGGATGGCGGAGAGGCGGGAGGCGGGCCGGAAG
>JAZBPF010000038.1:0-2197 GCA_036351515.1 Pseudomonadales bacterium
CCGGCGCGCTGCGCGCCCCCTCTCCTGTCCGGAGCCCCTGCCCATGCGTCGTTCCCGCCCGCTCCGCGGCGCCCCGCTGCTCCTGTTCCTCCTCGCCGCATCCGCGTTCGCACGATCGTCCGTCGACGCGGAGATCACCGCGTTCATGGCCGAGCACGGAATCCCCGGCATGGCCGTGGGCTGGACGACGCCGGAAGGGAACGCGCTGCACTACTACGGCCTGGCCGATCCCGCTTCCGACCGGCCGGTCACCGCGGGCACCCGCTTCGAGCTCGGCTCGATCAGCAAGACCTTCACCGCCGCGCTCACGGCCCTCGCCGTCGAGACGGGCGTGGTCGACGCCGAGAAGGAAGCCGCGAACGGGGTCCCCCGCCTGCAGGGCACGCCGGCCGGCGCCCTCTCGCTGGAGGCGCTCGCGGCGCACGTGAACGGCGGCCTGCCGCTGCAGTTCCCGGACCGCGTCGCGGACGACGCGGCGGCGGTGGCCTGGCTCGCGGCGTGGAGGCCGGCCGAGAACGAGGGCCCGGTGCGCAGCTATTCCAATCCCGGCATGGGCCTCCTGGGCCTGGCCACGGCCGGAGCCTGGCACGAGCGCTTCGAGACGCTGGTCGAGACCCGGCTGCTCGGACCGATCGCGCTCGGGGAGACCGGCTACGCCGCCGATCCCGCACACGACGCCGTGGGACGCCGCCGCAGCGGCGAGGCGACGGTGCTGTCCCCAGGGCCCCTCGACGCCCCGGCCTACGGCCTGCGGAGCAGCGCGGGCGATCTCCTGCGCTGGGTCGAGGCCCAGCTGGGCCGCGTGGCGATCGCGCCGGAACTCGCACGCGCCCTCGCAGCCACGCAGCACGGGCGCTTCGATGCGGGCCCCCTGGTGCAGGGCTGGGTCTGGGAGCGCCTTCCCTGGCCCGTCTCCGAGGCGCAGCTCGCCGCGGCGACCGCGGACCGCATCGTGCTGGAGCCGAATCCGGTGACGCGACTGCCGGTCCCGGACACGACCACGGCCGGCGTGCTCGTGCACAAGACCGGGGGCACGGGCGGCTTCGGCGCCTGGGTCGGCTTCGTGCCCGAGGCCGGCACGGGGCTCGTGCTCCTCGCGAACGCGAACCACCCCACGCCCCCGCGCGTGATGCTCGGCGTACGCCTGCTCGCCGCGCGCATCGCCGACGCCGAGGCAAGGCCCTCCACCCCTCGCTGACGACGGCGCGAGGGCGCACGAACCGGAGCCCGCTCTCCGGCCCCGAGCCGCTCCCGTCCGGTCCGCGGCCGTTGCGCCGCTCCCGCGGCCGCGCCAGTCTTCGCCCCTCCGGCCGATCGGCGGCCGGAAGGCAGGGAGGCGCGCATGCACGATCGCGAGTTCGACGTGGTGGTCTACGGAGCCACCGGCTACACGGGACGCCTGGTGGCGGCGTACCTCGCGCAGCGCTGCGCGGCCGGCCTCGACGCCCGCTGGGCCATGGCGGGCCGGAGCGCGGAGAAGCTCGCCGCCCTGCGCGGGGAGATCGGCGCCCCGACGGACACGCCGACGATCGTCGCCGACGCATCGGACCCGGCGTCCCTCTCGGCGATGGCCGAGCGCACGCGCGTCGTGCTCACGACCGTGGGTCCCTACCAGCTCTACGGCGGACCCGTGGTCGCCGCGTGCGCGGCGGCCGGCACCGACTACGTCGACCTCTGCGGCGAGGTGCCCTTCATGCGTGGCGTGATCGACGCCCACGCGACCCGCGCGCGGGAGACCGGCGCACGGATCGTGTTCTCCGCGGGGTTCGATTCCGTGCCCTTCGATCTCGGCGTGTACCTGCTCCAGGAGACCGCGCGGGCGCGCCGGGGCGCCCCCTTCCCGCGGGTGAAGGGCCGCGTGGAATCGATGGTGGGCACCTTCTCCGGCGGCACCTTCGCGAGCGGTCGGGCCACCTTCGAGGCGGCCCGCCGCGATCCGGAGGTCCTGAAGCTCCTGCTCACGCCCTGGGCGCTCACGCCGGGCTTCGAGGGTCCCGCGCAGCCTCCGGGGAACGCCGTGGAGGAGGACCCCGCGGTGGACAGCTGGGTCGCTCCCTTCGTCATGGCCCAGATCAACACGCGCAACGTGCACCGCACGAACCTGCTGCTGGACCACCGCTACGGGACCGATTTCCGCTACGACGAGATGATGATGACGGGACCGGGCGAGGCCGGCCGGGCGCTCGCCGAGCAGCTC
>JAZBPF010000039.1:0-2911 GCA_036351515.1 Pseudomonadales bacterium
CGGCTGAAGCCGGCTCCCACAGGGCGTCGCAGGCGTCGTGGGAAGCGCACGGAGTGCGCGAGAGACGAGCTTCCATCGCCGACTGCGTCGGCTTCCCACGGGCGTGCTGCGCGAGCCCGGCCGCCGAGGAGCGGGCTGTAGATGCCTCCACTGTGGGAGCGAGCTTCAGCTGCGACCTGCTTTGGTCGGCCGGTTCGTCGCGGCTGAAGCCGGCTCCCACAGGGCGTCGCAGGCGTCGTGGGAAGCGCACGGAGTGCGCGAGAGACGAGCTCGCATCCCCGACTGCGTCGGCTTCCCACGGGCGTGGTGCGCGAGCCCGGCCGCCGAGGAGCGGGCTGCAGACGCCTCCACTGTGGGAGCGAGCTTCAGCTGCGACTTGCTCCGGTCACCCGCTTCGTCGCGGCTGAAGCCGGCTCCCACAGGGCGTCGCAGGCGCCGTGGGAAGCGCACGCAGTGCGCGATCCGATGTGCGTTTTCAGCGCCGGCGCCTCGGCATGCGGAAGGGCAGCAGCGTCTGCACCCAGCGGCTCGCGAAGCGGTCGAGATCGAGCGCCTCGTGGAACATTTCGATGTCCCGGCCCAGCACCCGGCTCGCGATGCGCGAACGGTTGTAGAAGGGCGTGTCCTCGAAGGTGCGCACGAGCCGCGCGGCCTCCTCGCCCCGGGTCTCCCGGTGCACGCGCCAGAGCGTTCCCGGCAGGGTCCGGCGGGGTGGGGCCTCGAAGGGCGTGACCGTCCCGTGGCGGTCCACGCGCAGCCCGAGCCCCAGGTGGCTGCCGTCGCGGCGTTCGGCGTCGTAGAGGATGACGGCCTCGTCGCCCGCGTCCCCCCGCGACCAGGTCCAGTAGCGGAAGCCCGCCTCGAGCGGTTCGGAGCCCGCGTTCGAATCGAGATACCCCGTGCCCTGCCAGCGCAGGGCCGGCTGCCGGAAGTCGACCTCCACCCGCGCCCGCGGGGCGTAGGGTCGCCAGCGGTGCCGGCCGGCGGCGTCGAGGGCCTCCTCGTGCCCCGTGAGCGCTTCCGGGATCACCCGGATGCGCCCGCGCAGCCGGCGCGGGACGGGGACGGTGATCTCGTCGACGTCGATCACGTACGCGTCGCCCTCGCGGCGCAGCTCGCTCGGTCCCACGCGGAAGTGGTCCGCGTCCCGGGCGACCGCCGCCGCGTCGCGCTCGGTCATGGCCCACAGGTCCCGCCGCGGGCCGTAGAGGGCGACGTTGATGGAGCAGTGCCGCTCCGGCGTCGCCGGCCCGCGCCGCCGGGCCGCCGCGTAGTAGGGGGAGAAGACGCTGCCGACGAAGGCGATGACCGTGAGGCCGGCGCTGCCGTCGTCGCTCAGGGCGTCGAGGTACCACCAGAGATAGCCGTCCGGGCCGACCGGCTCGTCGAAGCGCGGTCCTCGAGCAGGCTCCGCGCCGCGAGGCGCCCCGAGACCGTCGCCATGGGCACGCCCGCCCCCGGATGGGCGCTCCCGCTCGCCAGGTAGAGGCCCGGCACCCGGGTCCGGCTCCCCGGCCTGCGGAACGACGCCGTCCAGCCGTGGGACGCCCGTCCGTAGAGGGCGCCCCCGCTCCCCGGGAACGCCGTCTCGAAGTCCGCCGGGGTCGTCGTGATCACCCGCTCCGGATCGTGGTCCAGCTCCAGGCCGCAGGTCTTCAGCGTCCACAGCATCTCCTCCTTGCAGGCCCGGACCTCCTCCGCGGGGAAGCTGCGGAGGTCCCCGTCGGCAGGCGCGTTCACGAGGCAGAGCAGGCGCTCGGGCGTCCCCTCCCCGTCGCGCTCGGCGCCCGCGTGACGGTCCTGGGCGCAGACGTAGACGGTGGGACGCACCGGCAGGCGCCTGCGCTCGAGGATGTCCGCGAACTCCCGCGCGTAGTCCGGTCCGAAGAATACGGTGTGGTGGGAGAGGGGGAAACGACGGGGGCGGGCCCGGAGCGTCCAGGTGACCGCGGAGAGCGAGCGCTGGCGCGGGGGCGGCGCCGCCCCGCCGCGGACGACGTCGGGCCCGAGGAGGCCGCGCGCCAGGGCGGCGGCGTCGGCGTTCACGACCACCGCGTCGGCGGGAAGCCGCTCGCCGTCGCCGTCGTCACCGGTCGGCCCCACCGTCACGGCGGCGACCCGGCCGCCCGCGGTCTCGATGCGCCGGACCTCCGTGCCGTAGCGGAAGCGGGCGCCGCGGGCCTCGGCGAGCGCCGCGAGGGCCCGGGCGATGCCGTGCATGCCGCCCTCGACGGTCCAGACGCCGTCGCACTCCACGTGCGCGATGAGCATGAGCGTCGCCGGCGCGCGGAACGGAGAGGAGCCGACGTAGGTGGCGTAGCGGCCGAAGAGCTGGCGCAGGCGCGGGTCGGGGAAGTAGTCCCCGAGCGTGGACCAGAGGGTGCGCAGGGGGCGCGTGTCCAGGAGATCACGGATCCGCGTGAAGCCGATGCGGCGGGCCAGCCCCACCGGCGAGGGGCGCGCGGCCTTGATGTAGCTGTGCTCCAGGAGCGCGAAGGTGCGCCGCGCGTCGGCGGCGAAGCGGCGGAAGCCGCGCGCGTCGGCGGCGCCGAAGAAGTCCCCCACGGCCTCGACGGTGCGCTCGAGGTCCGCGTGGAGATCGAAGTGGCCGGCGTCGTCCCAGGCGTGCCGGGCGAGGACGTCGGCGCCGTGGAGCTGCACGTGGTCCTCGAGGCGCGCGCCGGCGTCCGCGAACAGGCCCTCGAAGACGTCGCGCATGGTGAAGACCGTGGGGCCGGCGTCGATCGGTGCCTCGTCGACGAACTGGCGCCGCATCTTGCCGCCGGGGGCGTCGGCGCGCTCGACGACGGTGACGTCGAGACCGGCGGCCGCCAGATCCACCGCCGCCGCGAGGCCGCCCATGCCCGCGCCCACCACGATCACCCTGTCCTGCGACACGTCCGCGCTCCCG
>JAZBPF010000040.1:0-11589 GCA_036351515.1 Pseudomonadales bacterium
CCTCGACCTCGACGCGCCCCTGGGGACCTACCTGCCGGAGCTCCATCCGAGCGTGCACGAGGCGACGGTGCGGCAGCTGGTCGGCCACGTGGGCGGCCTGCCGGACTACGAGAGCCGTGAGCTGAACGCCGTGCTCCGGGACGCGACGGGGAATCCCTTCGAGTTCGGCGACGAGGACCACCTGACGACGGCGGAGTTCTTCGAGGTCACGCGAGCCGTCGAGCTGCTTCATCCGCCCGGCTCGCGCTTCCTCTACAGCAACATCGGCTACTTCTGGCTCGGGCAGATCGTCGAGCGGGTCACCGGCGAATCGCTGCGTGCCTACGCGGCGCGGCGGATCTTCGGTCCCGCGGGCATGACCGCGTCGCTCTTCAACGACGACGCGAACCGCGTGATCCCGCGGCGGGCGAGCGGCTACCGGCCGACCGAGGACGGCTGGCGCGTCTTCGAGACCAACCTCGACTGGGTCGGGGAGGGCGGCGTCTACACCTCGGTGCGCGACTTCGCCCGCTGGAACGCCCAGTACCGGAACCCGACGATCGGCGCCGACCCGGTGGCCCTGCGGGCCCTCCTCGAGACCCCCGTCTCGGAGCTGCGGGACGAGGACGGCGACGGGAGCACGCGCTCCACCTACGCCTTCGGCATCGGCGTCGGCACGGACGCCGCCGGTCGCCCGTGGCTCGCCCACGGCGGCGCCTGGGTCGCGTTCCGCAGCTACTTCAAGCGCTTTCCGGAGGAGGACTTCGCCTACTGGATCCTCTGCAACCGCCCGGACCTGGAGCCCGGCGCCTTCGGTCCGGAGCTCGAGCGAATCCTTCGCGACGAGGCGCCCTGATCCGGGCCGACCGCCCCTCGTGAGCGTCGAGGCCTTCCATCCACCGCGTTCCTTGGATGCGGCTGGCGCTTCGCTTGCGCCAGATCCGCGCAGGTCCTCCCGCACAGGGCCCCGCATCGAGAGCGACGCGCGGGAGCATCGGCCCATGGAGCCGCGTATGCTCCGGAATCGCTCGCCCCGTGGACGAAATGGGACGCCCCGTGGACGCCAGCGTGCTCGTCGTGATCGTCATCCTCGCGGTGATCCTCTTCGACTTCACGAACGGCTTCCACGATGCCTCGAACATGATTTCCACGCTGGTCGCCTCGCGGGCCATCGCCCCGGCCCAGTCCGTGATGCTGGTGGGCGGGTTCACGATGCTGGGGCCGCTCCTCGGCGGGACCGCGGTCGCGGATACGATCGGCTCCTTCGTCACCGTCTCAGACCTGTCCCTCGAGCCCGTGCTCCGCGTCCTCCTCTGCGGCCTGGGCGGCGCGATCGGCTGGAATCTCCTGACCTGGAGACTCGGGCTGCCGTCGTCCTCGTCCCATGCCCTGGTCGGGGCGCTCGCGGTCGCCGTCACCGCGGCCTTCGGCCCCGATCACGTGCTCTGGGGGTTCTCCGAGGCGCTGCAGGGACGCCCGACGGGGGTGAGCAAGGTCGTCCTGGCGTTGTTCCTCTCGCCGCTGCTCGGCTTTCTCGTGGGCTTCGCCCTCCATCGGTGCGCGCGCTGGTTGCTCCGGGGGGCGACGCCCGCCGTCAACCGTCCTCTGCGGCGGACCCAGTGGCTCACGGCGGCCGCGCTGGCCTTCGCGCACGGCACCAACGATGCCCAGAAGGGCATGGGCGTGATCACGCTCGTGCTGGTCCTCTCCGGCGCAGTGGACGAGTTCCGTGTTCCTGTCTGGGTCATGGCCGTGAGCGCCACCACTCTGACGATCGGCACCACGCTCGGCGGCTGGCGCATCGTGCGCACCGTGGGCTTCGGGTTGTACCGTCTGCGTCCGCTCCACGGGCTCGACGTGCAGCTCGCCTCCGGCGCCGTGATCTTCGGTGCCTCGCTCCTTGGCGGTCCGGTGTCCACCACCCATGTCGTCAGTACGAGCATCCTCGGCGTGGGTGCATCGGAGCGACCGCGCGCGGTCCGCTGGCTCCGTGCGCGGGAGATCCTTCTCGCGTGGGTGCTCACGCTTCCCGGCGCCGGCGCGCTGGCGTTCCTGTGCTGGGCACTTCTGGATTGGCTGGTCGGAACGACCGCCTGACCGACGAGGACGGAGCATGACGAACGGGGAGGGGAAGCGCCCGGAATCGGAGGAGGACGGTGAACGGCCCATCGGCGTCCTGGCGCGGCTGCGGGCGCTGGTCCTTCCCGTCATGGCGGACTTCCACGGGCTCCTGGTGGATCAGTGCCGCCTCACGGCGCGCGGGACGTCCGCGCTCGTCGCCTTCCTGCGCGACGACGATCCGGAGCTCGGAAGGGAGGTGCGCCGGCTCGAGCACGAAGGGGACCGCGCCAAGGCGCGGACGCTCGCGACGCTTCACCGTTCCTTCGCCACGCCCATCGATCGCGAGGACCTCTACGACGCGGTCCTGGCCATCGACGAGATCCTCAACTATGCGAAGACGAGCGTGCGCGAGCTCGAGGTCCTCGAGCTGCGTCCCGACGCCCACATGGTGGAGATGGCCACGCTCGTCGACGCCGGGGCGCAGGCGCTCCTCGAGGCCTTCGGCCTCCTCCCTCGCGACCCGGAAGGTGCCGGTCGTGAGGGGGAGCGCGCGCGCAAGGCCGAGCGGGAGATCGAGAAACGCTATCGCGCGGCGCTCGCGGAGCTCTTCGATCCCGGCAGGCAGCTGGAGCGCCTCAAGGAGCTCCACACGGCGGGCGCCAGCCCGACCGAACTCGATCAGCGCAGCGCAGACACGCTGGTGCTCGTCACGCAGATGCTCAAGCGCCGAGAGATCTACCGCCACCTCTCCAATGCCGGTGATCACGTCGCCCATGCGGCGCAGATCCTCGAGGACATCGTTCAGAAGGCGACCTGAGGACGTCTGCCCTCACTCCGCGAGCAGTCGTCCTCGGGAGAGCACCATCAGTTCCCCCTCGCGGACCGGATGCCAGGGTTCCTCGGTCAGCGGGACGCTCGCCACGATCGCGGCCGGCTCGAGACGGCTGCCGAGGCGGACGCCGGAGACGAGCCAGGAGGGATCGGTGGGCAGCTCCGGTCGTTCGATGAAGTGCAGTCCCGGGGCGCTCGTGCGCCCGTCGTCTCCCTGCCTTCGGTCTCCGTGTGCGAACAGGAGCTCTCCGTCGGCGTAGAGGAAGTTGGCGGGCCCGAGCGGACGTAGCCCCGCCGCGAACTCCGCCACGGTCACGCGCCGCTCGGCGATCGAGGGATGCCTGCCGCCGGTCCCGAGCGCGTGCATGCGCGCCAGGAGCAGACAGAAGGCGTATTCCGAATCGGTCTCCCCGAGCGGCTGCGGGCCGCCCGGCGCCAGGGGCGTGTCCCGGATGCCCCGAAGCGTGCCGTTGTGGGCGAAGACGTGCATGCGGCCCCCGAGCTCGCGAGCGAACGGATGCGTGTTGGCGTAGCGGGGAGCACCCTCGCTCGCGTGCCGGATGTGCGCGATCACGAGTGGGCTCGCGACGCCGTGGGTCTCCACGAAGCGGACCCAGGCGCTGTCGGCGGCGGGAGCGGCTTCCTTCACGATCCGGACGTCGGCCCCCTCGTAGGCGGCCACGCCCCAGCCGTCGTGGTTGCGTCCGGTGGGGCTGCCGTGGGCGGCGAGACGGGCGAGCGAACCTTTGAAGCCCACGGGGTGGTCGGCGGACAGGCCGAGCAGCTCACACATCGTCCGTCCCTCCGGCTCCGCCGTGCTCGTCCGGAGGCGGGACCTGGCGGCGACGGAGTCCGCGTCCCGCGAGGTGGCGGAACAGGAGTTCGAGAGCGACGGCCGCGGCCACGAAGGCCGCGAGCCTCGCGAGGCCGTCCCGCGTTGCGCTCAGCTCGAACGCCAGCACGGTCGCCACGACTGCACTGCTGGCGAGCAGCGCGGCGGTGACGAGGAGGCCGGAGGCGCCCGTCTCCCGGAGCAAGCGCAGATGGCCCGCATGTACGGCGATGTGCACCAGGAGGATCGTGAGCGACCCGACCACGGCGATCGACGCGAGATCGAGCGACGGGACCAGGAGCATCACCACGGCCGCCGTGATCAGGAGCCCCTCCCGGCTGCGCGCGATCGGCCGACCGAAGGCGGCCGGCAGCGCGCCGAAGGTGGCCATCCGGTAGGCGACGTTGGTCACGGCGTAGAGATTGGCGTTGATCGCCGAGGCCGTGGAGACCATGGCCGCGATCCCGACGACGAGGAAGCCCGCCGGACCCAGCACCGGTGTCGCGGCGCGGGCGAGTGCGTAGTCCTTCGCCGCCACGGCCTCGTCCACGCTCAGGGTGCCGAACACGACCAGAGACAGGAGCACGTAGAGGCCGGCGACGAGCGCGATGGACACGAACATCGACGCCGGCAGCATGCGTCCCGGGTCGGGCATGTCCTCGGCTGCGTTCGTGATGACCCGGAAGCCCTCGAAGGCGAAGAAGGTGAAGCCGATGCTCGCGGCCACGTGGAACGCGCCGGGATAGGTCCCGGGTGCCAGGCGGGCCGTCTCCACGGACGGGGCCGCGAGTCCGACGAACAGACACAGCACTCCGATCTTGAGGAGGACGACGAGATTCTCGAAACGCGTGACGTCCCCGGCGCCGCGCAGATTGAGCGCGGTCAGCACGGCTACCACGGAGAGGGCGAAGGCGTCCACGAGCCAGCGCTCGGGCTCGCCCAGGACGACCGCGCTCGCGTAGCTGCCGAAGGCCTTGGCGATGAGCGCCAGCGCGAGGACTCCGGAGAGGTAGAGCACGAAGGCCCCGGTCCCGGACACGAAACCGTCGCCCCAGCCCCGGACCAGATACTCGACGAGGCCCCCGGAAGACGGATAGCGGACTCCGAGCCTCGCGAAGGAGTAGCCGCTGAGCATCGCCACGCCGCCGCCGAGGAGGAAGGAGAGCCAGACCGCGGTGCCGGCGACGGCACCGGCCTGGCCGAGCAGTGCGAAGATGCCGGCACCGATCATGGCACCCATGCCCAGCAAGACGGCGGACCAGAAGCCGATCGGTTTTCCCGAGGCGTACACTGCCGTTTCCTCCCCGCGGATCCGTCCGGTCAGGCGTGATGATACGTCCGAGACGGTTGCCGACGCGGGTGCAGCGACGACGGGTCGGGTTCCGGATCGACGATGCGGCGGAGGCGATGGGCTGCCGGGGACGTGGAGCCGCAGCCACATGGGGCGCTCGCTGTGCTTGCCGTCGTGGCGATGCTCTTCGACGATGCGCGGGCGGGATGAAAGGGGGGCGTGAATGGGTCGTCGGGCGACGCTGTGGGCCTGGCTCATGCTCGCGGGCTGCGGCCCGTCCGGCGTCGACTACGCGGTCGGTACCCTCGAGCGGGAGCGCATCGAACTGGTCGCGGAGACGGCCGAGCCCCTGCTCGCCTTCGCGGTGGAGGAGGGGGACGAGGTCGACGCGGGCGCGCTCCTGCTGCGTCAGGATCCGGCCCGGGCCCGCCTGCAGCTGGCCCGGGCCGAGGCGGAGCTGGCGCGCGCAGAGGCGGCCTTCATGGAAGCCCGCCACGGTCCGCGCTCCGAGACTGTGGCGCAGGCCCGGGCGCGCCTGGAAGCGGCGGAGGCGGAAGTGGCCACGGTGGAACGGGAGCTCGCTCGGGCCTCGGCGCTGCTGCCGGAGCACTTCGCCACGGAGGAGCAGGTCGATCTCCTCGAGGGGCGGCGGGACGCCGCGCGGGCGCGCCGGGACGAGGCGCGCTCGGCATTGGAGGAACTCCGGGCAGGCACTCGCAGCGAGGTCCTGGCGCAGCAGGAGAGCGCCCGGGACGCCGCCGCGGCGGCGGTCGCGGAGCTGGCCCTGACGCTTTCGCGCAGCGAGCTCCGGGCGCCGGTGGACGCGGTGGTGGAGAGCCTCCCCCTGGAGCCTGGGGAGCGCCCCCAGCCTGGGCAGACGGTGGTGGTGCTCCGCGCCACGGGGCGGACCTTCGCGCGGATCCACGTGCCGGAACCGCTGCGCGCGGGCCTCGAGCCCGGCGCGGCCGCGGAGGTGCGCGTCGATGGCCGGTCGGAACCGCTGGAGGGACGTCTCCGCTGGATCTCCGGGGAGGCGGCCTTCACGCCCTACTATGCACTCACGCAGCACGATCGCAGCCGCCTGTCCTACCTCGCGGAGGTGGACCTGACGGGACCCGGGGCCGCGGATCTGCCCGTGGGCGTGCCCGTGGAGGTGCGTTTCCCGCAAGTGCCGAACCTGCGGACGCGGTGAGCACGGAGCCCGCGAGCAGGAACGCCGCGCGCGCGCCGCCTGCCGTAGCGGTCTCGGGGCTGACCCGGCGCTTCGGGGACCTCGTGGCCGTCGACGGCCTAGACCTCGAGATCCCCGGGGCCTCCATCTACGGCTTCCTCGGGCCCAACGGCAGCGGCAAGTCGACGGCGATCCGCATGCTCTGCGGCCTGCTCCGACCCGATGCCGGCCGGATCCGCGTGCTCGGCCTGGAGATCCCGCGCAGGGCCGAGGCCCTGCGGCGGCGCGTCGGCTACATGACCCAGCGCTTTTCCCTCTACGAGGACCTCTCGGTGCGCGAGAACCTCGCTTTCCTGGGGCGCATCCACGGGTACCACGGCCGGACCCTGCGCGCCCGCATCGGGGAACGGCTCGACCGCTACGGCCTCGGCGGACGCGCGGACCAGGCAGCGGGCACGCTCAGCGGCGGAGAGCGTCAGCGCCTGGCCCTCGCCGGGGCGACCTTCCACGACCCGGAGCTGCTCTTCCTGGACGAACCGACCAGCGCGGTGGATCCCGAGAGCCGCCGGGAGTTCTGGGAGCACCTCTTCGACCTCGTCGCCGACGGCGCCACGATCCTCGTCTCCAGCCACTTCATGGACGAGGCGGAGCGCTGCCACCGGCTCGCGATCCTCGACGAGGGACGGCTGGTCGCCGAGGGGGAGCCGGAGCGTCTCATGGCGGAGATCCCCGCCCGCGTCGTGGAGATCCTCGCACCCGCCCCCCGGCGCGTGCGCGAGGCCGTGCTCGCTCTCGATGCCGTGCTCCACGTGGCGCAGCTCGGCACCCGGCTGCATGCGCTCCTGGACCCCGCCGTACCGGAACCCGCCGCGCTCCTGGCGCGCACGCTCCGGGAACGCGGCCTGGAGGGGGAGACGCGAGCGGTGCCCGCGAATCTCGAGGACGTCTTCGTGATGGCGACGGTCGGCCCGAGGCTCGCGACGTGAGCGCCGGTGCGGTGGCGGGGCGCATCCTCGCCGTGGCGGGCAAGGAGCTGCTCCATCTCCGCCGGGACCGGCTCACGGCCGGCATGATCCTCGGCATCCCGGTGGTGCTCACGGTGCTCTTCGGCTATGCCATCAACCAGGACGTGCGCGGCCTGCCCGCGTGGGTGGCGGACCAGGCCGGCACCTCCGCCTCCCGAGCGCTGGTGCAGGCGCTCGAGGCCACCGGGGTCGTGACGGTGACGGGGACGGCGGCGGACCCCGCGGCGCTCGAGGACGGGCTCGCGCGGGGCCGCATCGTCGTCGGCGTCTACGTGCCGCCGGACCTCGAGACGCGGCTCGCTCGGGGCGACCGTCCCCTGGCGCAGCTGCTCGTGGACGGGAGCGATCCCGTGGTCCTGAGCGCCGTGCGCGGCCTCGTGCAGCAGGGCCGGAGCGTGTTCCTGTTCGGGCTCCGGCGGGAGGACGGCTTCCGCCCGGAGCGCATGACCGCGCGCGCCGGCTTCGCGCTGCGGGCCCTCTACAACCCGGAGCGACGTTCGCCGGTGTTCATCGTCCCCGGCCTGGTAGGGGTGATCCTCACGCTGACCATGGTGCTGTTCACGGCCGTGGCCATCGTCCGGGAACGGGAGCGCGGGAGCTTCGAGCTGCTCGTGAGCACTCCGGTGCGCAGCCTCGAGCTCATGGTGGGGAAGATCCTGCCCTACGTGTTCATCGGCTACGTGCAGGCGAGCGTGATCCTGGCGCTCGGCGTGTTCCTCTTCGATCTCCCGGTGCGCGGGTCGCTCGCGGATTTCTACCTGGCGGCCGGCGCCTTCGTGGTCTCCATCCTCTCGCTCGGTCTGCTCATCTCGGCCCTCGCGCGCACGCAGTTCCAGGCCTTCCAGCTCACGTTCATGAGCTTCCTGCCACAGCTGCTCCTCTCCGGCTTCATGTTCCCCTTCGACGGCATGCCGGAGCCGGTCCAGTGGCTCGCGGAGCTCTTTCCGCTCACGCACTTCCTGCGCATCGTCCGGGGGGTGGTGCTGCGCGATGCCGAGCTTGCCGCCCTGAGTGCGGATCTCTGGCCCCTGGGGCTGTTCTTCCTGCTCTTCATGTCCCTCGCCACCACGCGCTTCCGCAAGCGACTCGACTGAGCCGGGACTTCCCTGGAGAGACGGGGGGAGCTAACGTCGCGGCTGCCACTGGGCGAGGCGACGATCATGGATCTCGGGCAACTCTTCTGGCTGTTCCTCGCTCTCACGATGATCCAGCCGGTCATCGCCCAGCGGCTTCAGGATCGTGCACGCACGATGCAGATCCGCCGTATCGAACAGGAGCGGGGTTCGCGCGTCATTCTCCTCGCGCATCGTCAGGAGACCCTGGGGTTCCTGGGGTTTCCCTTCTTCCGCTACATCGACGTCAACGACGCCGAGCAGGTCATCCGGGCCATCCGCCTCACGGATCCGTCGGTGCCCATCGATCTGGTACTGCACACGCCGGGCGGTCTCGTTCTCGCTTCCCTGCAGATCGCGCGGGCCATCGCCCGTCATCCGGGCAAGGTCACGGTCATCGTGCCCCACTACGCCATGTCCGGCGGGACCCTCATCGCCCTGGCAGCGGACGAGATCCTCATGAGCGAGCATGCGATCCTCGGTCCGGTGGACCCGCAGCTCGGGAACTGGCCGGCTGCTTCGGTGCTCCGGGCCGTCGCCCGCAAGTCCGTGGATCAGGTGGACGACGAGACCCTGATCCTGGCGGACCAGGCGGAGATGGCACTTCGACAGCTCGGTGAGGCAGTACGCGAGCTGGTGGCCGACCGTTTCGACGAGCCGTCCAGGGAGGCCCTGGTCGAGCGGCTCTCGGAAGGTCGCTATACGCATGACTACGCGATCACCGCGACCGAGGCGCGCGAGGTCGGACTGCCCGTGCGTACGGACGTTCCTCAGCGCTTCATCGAGCTCATGGGCCTCTATCCGCAGCCGCTTCGACGTCAGCCGACGGTCGAGTATCTCCCGGGGCCCCGGCGCCGTGTGCCGTCGCAGGCGCCCGGAGACGAGCACTGAGGGGGAGCATCCAGCCCGTGCGCATCTCGTTCCACGGGGCCGATCGGGCGGTCACGGGCTCCTGCCATCTCGTGGAGTGCGCGGGGAAGAGCATCCTCGTGGACTGCGGCATGTATCAGGGCGGGCGCGAACTCGCCGAGGAGAACGGTGAGCCCTTCGGCTTCGATCCCGCGGCGATCGACTTCCTGCTGCTCACGCATGCGCACCTCGACCATTGCGGGCGGATCCCGCTGCTCGCCAAGCGAGGTTTCCGGGGCGAGATCGTCACCACCGCCGCGTCCGTCGAACTGGCCCGCCTGGTGCTGCTGGACGCCGCGGGGCTTCAGGAGGAGGACGCCCGCTATCAGGCACGGCGCGCCCGGCGCCGCGGGGCGCACGGACCCGCGCCCGAGCCCCTCTACACGACGCTGGATGCGCTCAACAGTCTCGAGTTCTTCGGGCGCCGGGCCCGCTACGGCGAGCCCCTCGAGCTCGCCCCCGGGGTTCGCGCCACCTTCTTCGACGCGGGACACATCCTCGGGTCCGCCTGCGTGTTCCTGGAGCTCGAGGACGCGGGGAAGCATCGGCGCGTGCTGTTCTCGGGCGACCTGGGTTACGGCGGGCGTGCGATCCTGCGTGATCCGGCCCCTCCGCCCGAAGCGGACGTCGTGGTGCTCGAGTCGACCTACGGCGATCGCCGCCACAAGGCTCTGGAGCCTTCTCTCGACGAGCTCTACGACGTCGTCAACGCCACGTTTTCCCGGGGCGGCAACGTGATCATTCCGACCTTTGCCGTGGAACGGGCCCAGGAGCTGCTCTACTACCTCCGCGAGGGCATCGAGGCGGGACGCATCCAGCACTTCGTGAACGTGTTCCTCGACTCGCCCATGGCCATCTCGGCGACCCGGATCTTCGAACACCATCCGGAGTGCTTCGACCGGGAGACGCTGAAGCTCGCGCGGGATGGGGGCGATCCGTTCGCTCTGCCGTCCCTGCACTTCACTCGCGAGACGGCGGAGTCCATGGCGCTGAACCAGGTGCAGAGTGGTGCGCTGATCATGGCGGGTTCCGGCATGTGCACCGGTGGCCGGATCCGTCACCACCTCCGCCACAACCTCTGGCGCCGGGAGTGCGCCGTCGTGTTCGTCGGCTATGCGGCCCGCGGGACCCTCGCGCGGCGCATCATCGACGGTGCCGAGCAGGTACGGATCTTCGGGGACGACGTCCCGGTACGCGCGAGCATTCACACGATCGGAGGGTTCTCCGCGCATGCGGACCAGGATCAGCTCGTGGCCTGGTATCAGCGCACGGGCAATCCCGCCCGAACCTTCCTGGTGCACGGCGATCCAGATGCGATGCGAGCTCTCGCGGGACGGCTCGAGGGGACGAAGGTGGAGTCGCCGCGGCTCCACCAGTCGTTCACGCTCTGAAGGACTGCGATGGCCGAGCGGGATCTCTACCTGCTGGTGCGATGGCTCCCGGGACGTCCCCGCGCGTGGGCGCCTGCCACCCCTCCGATCGGGAAGGCCATTGGAGCCGGCGCTCGGTCTCAGAACGGACCCACCCCCGGTCGCGCCAGCCACACATGATGGCGTGCCCCCTTCCCCGCGCGATGGGGCCGTACGGTGTGCTCCTCGAGGGCGAAGCCGGCCTCGCGCAGCCGCCGGCTGAAGGCCCGGTCCGCACTCGCGGACCAGATCGCCAGCACCCCGCCCGGCCGCAGCGCGCGGCCCGCCGCGTGGAGCCCCGGCGCTCCGTAGAGCCAGTCGTTCTCCCGGCGCAGGATCGCCTCCGGTCCGTTGTCCACGTCCAGGAGGATGGCGTCGAAGCCGTCGCCGGGCTCCCGCAGCCGGTCGGCCACGTCTCCGACGTGCACCTCGGTGCGCGGATCTTCGAGGGGATGCCCGGCGAGCGCGCCGAGGTAGTCCCGATTCCAGGCGACCACCTCCGGCACGAGCTCGGCCACGACCACGCGGGCGCGGGCGTCCAGCGCGTCGAGGGCAGCACGGAGCGTGAATCCCATGCCGAGCCCTCCGACGAGCACGCGCGCCGCGCCCGCCGGCCGCATCCGTTCGCACGCCAGGGTCGCGAGGGCGCGCTCGGACCCGTGCTGCCGGCTGTTCATGAGATCACCGCGCCCCATCATCTTGATGGAGAACAGCGCTCCGGACCGGTAGAGCCGCAGTTCCCGGTCCGTGTCCGGGACCGGTGCGGTGGCGAGCAGTTCTCGGGGCAGCACGGGCGACTCCTCGGTCCTCGTCCCTCCGGGCCCTCGAGTCTCCCATCTTCGGGCGTGCCGCGAGCGGGTCCTCGTTCGTCCGGCGGCTTGCTCAGGGGGCCTGCGGCGCCGGCGCTCCACTTCGATCTCCGGCGGCCCGGCGAGCCTCGGCCGTGGGCAGGAGGTACCAGAGCACGGC
>JAZBPF010000041.1:0-7165 GCA_036351515.1 Pseudomonadales bacterium
CGTGCGCAGGGGCCGGCCCGGCGCCGCGCGGGCGAGTTCCACCGCGAGGACCGCCGCGAGCTCCCGGGTCTCGAGACGCCGCAGCAGCGCGAGACCGAGCACCAGCACGACGCGGCGGCGGAGCAGCGCGAGGAATCCACGCTCCGGCTCCAGCGCCGTCTCGACGCCGCCGTCGAGTTCCAGGGCCTCCGGAACGACCACGGCCAGGCGTTCCCCGAGCCCGGACAGCAGGCGCCGGACGTGCGGCAGCTCGCCGGCTTCCGGTCGCAGACGGCCCGTTCCGCGGCGGCCCGCGTCCGGGTGGCCCGCATACGGGTGGCCCGCATCCGGGTGGCCCGCATCCGGATGGACCCCGTCCGCATCGCCACGCAGGAGCACCCGCAGCCAGGCGGCCAGGGCCGCGACGAGGACCGCCGGCGCGGCGACCCAGAGGGCGGCGAGCAGCAGATGCGTCGGCACCGGGACGAGGACGATCCAGCTCGCCGCGGCCCCGGCCAGGAGCAGCGCAGCCAGCGCGGCGAGACCAGGCGCCACGAGCGCGCGGCAGGCCTGCACGATCCCGGTCCAGGGCGCCACGGACACGCCGCTGCCCCCGGCGGGCAGGGCCGCGAGGAACGCGTCCACGGCGGCGCGCCGCTCGGCCCAGGAGACGGGCTCGGGATCCTCGTCGGCCGCGGCGGCGGACCGCGCGGTGACCGCGCGTTCCACGCGCGCCATGACGCCGAGTTCGAGGAGCGTCTTCTTCAGGTCCCGGGCCCGCGCCTCCTTCGTGGGCGCGCCCACCACCACGGAGCTGCGCACGAGACGATTCGCCGTCTCCGGCGCGATGCGCAGGCGCTCGACCACGGCGGCGACGACGGCGTCGGGGTCCACGCCGTGGGCCACGGCGCCGAGCGTGCGCACGCACCAGGGCCCGCCTCCGCTGCTCCCCGTTCCCTGCGTCATGACCTCTCCCGGCCGCGTCCCGTCCGGCAGGCGGCCGGAGTTCCGGGAGAAGGGATAGGCGAAGCCCGCGCGCCTGTCCGCGGATCGCGGCCCGGCGCCGACCCCGCAGGGTACGGACGGTCGGCTCCGCCCCCCGAACGGTCGCAGATGCCCCTCCGGTCAACGGAAGCCGTGCCGGCGCGTTCCCCCCTTCGAGCGCCCGTGCACCGCGGGCCCGGAACACTCCGAAGCGGAGGAACCGCCATGCGAACGCTGCCCTCGTGGACCCGCACCACCCGCCTCGCCACCCTGCTGTGCCTCGCCGCCCTGCTCGGGGCCTGCGGCGGCGGCGGGGGCGCCGATTCCGTCGCCGCGCCCGCTCCGGCGCCAGCCCCCGCCGAGACCGGCGAGCTCGTGCTCGCCATCACCGATGCCGAGGGCGACTTCCTGCGCTACGCCGTGGACCTCGAGGCCATCGTCCTCGAACGCCTGAACGGTGACCGCGTGGAAGCGCTGCCGAACCGCACCCGCATCGACTTCGTCGAACTGGTGGAGGTGACGGAGCTCCTCTCCGTCGCCACGGTCCCGGCCGGGCGCTACGACGCGGTGACCCTGACCCTCGACTTCTCCGATGCCGACGTGCTCGTACAGGGGCCGGACGGGAGCAGTCTCCCCGCGACGCTCGTGGACGACGCGGGCGCGACCCTCGGCACCCTGGACGTGCAGCTGACGCTGCCGGAGCAGGATGCGATCACCATCGCTCCCGGCGTGCCCGCGGCCTTCAGCCTGGACTTCGATCTGGCCGCCTCCAACGAGATCGACCTCACGGTCGCTCCGCCGGTGGTGACCGTCGCCCCGGTGCTGCTCGCGGTGCCGGAGCTCGAGGCGGAGCGCACGCACCGGGTGCGGGGGCTCCTCGAGGCCGTGGACCCGGCCGCGCAGGAAGTGACCCTCGACGTCCGGCCCTTCCGGACCACGACCCGCCGCTTCGGCAGCTTCACGTTCTCCGTGGACGGCGAGACCGCCTGGGACGTCGACGGCGAGGGGCTCGTCGGGGACGCGGGCCTCGAGGCCCTGGCGGCCCTGCCGGCGGACACGCCGGTCGTGGCGTCCGGCGTCGTCGCCGAAGGCGCCCTCGTCGCCGATCGCGTGGTGGCGGGCTCGAGCGTCCCCTGGGCCGACGCCGACGCGCTCCAGGGGGTGGTCGTGGCCCGCAGCGACGACACGCTCACGGTCGCCGGCGCGCGCGTCCTCCGGGACGGCGAGCCGGAGCGCTGGCGCGAGACCTGGACCCTGCGCCTCGGCCCCGACACGGTGGTCTCCGCGCCGGGGATCCCGGCCGCGGAACTCGGACCCGAGCGGGTCTCCGTGGGGCAGCGGGTCGTCGCCTCCGGCAGCTGGGTCGACGACGCGACGCTCGACGCCACCGAAGGCCGCGTCCGCCTGCAGCGCGCGAGCCTCGTGGGCACCGTGACGGGCACGGCCCCGCTCCAGGTGGACCTCGCGCTCCTGAACGGCCGGCTCCCGGAGCGCTTCGACTTCGCGGGCACGGGCACGCCGGACGCCGATCCGGACGCCTACGGGATCGCCACCGGCACCCTGCCCCTGCCGCTCCTCGAGGTCGGGGACGTGGTGCGGGTCCGGGGGCTGGTCACCGCCTTCGGGGCGGCGCCGCCGGCCTTCGAGGCGCGGAGCGTCCAGCTCGTCGCCGAGGGGTCCCGCTCCGCGGCCCTCTCCGCCCGCTGGCCCGGCGGCACGGCCCGGCCCTTCGCGTCCCTGGCGCCGGACCGGCTGCTCGTGGATCTCGGCGAGGCGCTGTTCCGCTACCGCATCGGCCCGCTCTCCGGCTTCGGCCCCGAGCGGCCGGTCGAGTTCCCGCTCGTGGCATCGGAGCAGCCCGGCGCCTACCTGGTCCGGGTGCGCGGCGAGGGGGAGCTCCTGCTCTTCCGGGACTTCGCGGATCTCGCGGACGCCGCCGGCGAGGAGCTCGCCGCGGGCCGGGTCCTCACCCGTCTCTACGCGGCGGGACGGGCCCCGGCCGCGGAGGGCGGTCTCGTGACCCGGCGGGCGGTGCTGGAGTTCCGGGAGCCGGCCCCCTGAGGTCGGGTGCCGCGGGCGGCGGACGCCGCCCGCGGTCCCTCAGTACGCGAGGGCCGCGCGGACGAGCGCGAGTACCGGCTCCGGCAGGATCCCGAGGACCAGCACGAGCACCGTGAGTCCGCCGAGGAGCCAGCCGCCGCGGCCCGGTACGTCCGCTCCGGAAGGAGCGTCGACGGGCAGCGTCATGAGATGGACCAGGCGCAGGGAGTAGAAGAGCCCCACGCCGCTGCCGACCACCAGCAGCGCGAGCAGCGCCCAGAGCCCCCCCTCGACCCCCGCCGCCACCACGTAGAACTTGCCCACGAACCCCGCCGTGAGCGGAATGCCCGCGAGCGAGAGGAGCATCACGGTGAAGGCGAGGGCCACCGCGGGGCGCCGCCGGAACAGGCCCCGGAAGCGCTCGCGGGCGCCGTCGTCGAAGTCCTCCTCGCTGCCCAGGGCCGCGCCGTGCTGCCGCCGGGCGCCGGGCGCGGAGCGCTCCTCCAGCACCGTGAAGGCGCCGAAGGTGGTCACCCCGTAGGCCAGCAGGTAGACGAGCGCCGCCTCGGTGCCGAGCTGCGGCCCCCCCGCCGCGTCCACGAGCAGGAGTGCCACGAGCAGGTAGCCGAGGTGGGCCACGGACGAGTACGCGAGCAGGCGCCGGACGTCGTCCTCGAGGAGCGCGAGCAGGTTCCCCGCGAGCATCGAGGCCCCGGCGAGCACCGACAGGAGCAGCACCGCGTCGGGGCGCGCGAGGGCCCCGCTCTCGGCGAGCAGGCGCAGGAGCACGAGCACCACGGCGCCCTTGCCCACGGTGGCGAGCCAGGCCGTGACCGGGACCGGCGCGCCCTCGTAGACCTCCGGCGTCCACTGGTGGAAGGGGACCAGGGAGAGCTTGAAGGCGAGCCCCGCGAGCACGAGGGCGAGCCCCGCCGTGGTCAGGACGCTTCCCGTGCCCGCCGCGGGCACCAACCCGGCGAAGGCCAGGGTCCCGCTCTCCGCGTAGAGCAGCGCCGCGCCGAAGAGCAGCGTCGCCGACGACACGCCGGAGAGCACGAGGTACTTCAGCGCCGCCTCGAGCGGTCGCCGGCCCCGGTCCGGATAGGCGATGAGCGCATAGAGCGCGATGGAGAGCAGCTCGAGGCCGAGGAGCAGGCTGGCCACGTGCGTCGCCAGCGCCAGCGTCGCGGCTCCGAGGGTCGCGAGCAGGAGCAGCAGCGGGAACTCCTCCACCGGGCCCGGCCGCGCCGCCAGGTGGCGCGCCGCGAGGGGCACGGTGGCGAGGCTCCCGAGGAGGAACAGGACCACGCCGAGGAGCCCGAGTCCGTCCACCCGGAGCAGCGGCGTCACCGCGCGGGGCGCGACCTCGACGGCCGGGACCACCATCGCCAGCGCCGCGACGACCGTCGCCCCGGTCACGGCCCAGGCGAGGCGAGCGTCCCGCCGCGCGGCGATCGCGAGCAGCAGCACGAGGACACCGGCCGCGAGGGCGGCGAGCGGGGCCATGGCGACGAGATCGGCCGCGGTCACGGTGCGGGTCCCGCGAGGGGCACCGGGGTCGCCGGTCCCAGCAGGTCGAGCACGAACTGCGGCTGCAGGCCGAGCCAGAGGAGTCCCGCCGCCAGGACGCCGAGGGCGAGGAGCTCGCGCCGGTCGAGGTCGGGCACCGGCGCCGTCGCCAGCGCGGGGCCGGCGGGGCCGTGGAAGGCCCGGCGCAGGAGGCGCAGCGCGTAGAGCGCGGAGATCACGAGGCCGAGCGCGGCGAGCACGGCGGCCACGGGCTGCGTCCGGAAGCTGCCGAGGAGGACGAGGAACTCGCCCACGAAGTTGCCGAGGCCCGGCAGGCCGAGGGCCGCCGCGAGGAAGAACAGCGCGAAGGCCCCCATGCGCGGCGCCCGGTCCCAGAGCCCGCCGAGGGCGTCGAGGTCGCGCGTGTGCAGCCGGTGCTGCACGGCGCCGGCGAGGAGGAACAGGGCGCCGCTCGAGAGCCCGTGCGCGACCATCTGCACGATGGCCCCCTGGCGCGCCACGGCGTCGAAGGCGAACACGCCGAGCACCACGAAGCCCATGTGGCCGATGCTCGAGTAGGCGACCACGCGCTTGAAGTCCCGCTGCGAGAAGGCCAGCAGCCCCCCGTAGAGCACCGACGCCGCGCCGACCGCGAGCACCGGCAGGGCCAGGGCGCGCGCAGCCTCCGGGAACAGGGGCTCGGCGAAGCGCACGAGGCCGTAGCCCCCGGTCTTGAGCAGCACGCCCGCGAGCACGACGCTGCCCGCCGTGGGCGCCTGCGTGTGCGCGTCCGGGAGCCAGCTGTGCAGGGGCACGGCGGGCAGCTTGACGAGGAAGGCCACGAGGAAGCCGGCGAGCAGCCAGGGCGCCCAGGGTGAGCCGGTGGCGGCCCCCTGGAGTGCGAAGAAGGAGAAGGAGAGCGCGCCCGTCGCGTCCCGGTGCAGCCAGACGAGGCCCACGATGGCGAGGAGCATGAGCAGGCCGCCGACCTGCGTGAACAGGAAGAACTTCATGGCAGCGCGGCTGCGGTCCTCGTGGCCCCAGCCCGCGATCAGGAAGTACATGGGGACCAGCATCACCTCCCAGAACACGAAGAAGGCGAAGAGGTCGAGGGCGCAGAAGACGCCGACGGCGCCGGCGAGGGTCCAGAGCAGGTGCCCGTGGAACAGCCCCGGCCGGGACTCCACCTCGGTCCAGGAGGCGAGCACGGCCACGCCCCCGAGGAGCAGCGTCAGCGCCACGAGCACGAGGCCGAGGCCGTCGATGCCGAGCAGCAGGGCGATGCCGAAGCGCGGGATCCAGCGGTAGGCCTCCCCGTGGATCCACTCCGGGCCCCAGGCCGCGGCGACACCCGGCGCGTCCGCCCCGGCGAGGAGCAGCGCCGCCAGGACGAGCGTTCCGAGGGCCACGCGCTGCGGCGCCATCGGCCCGAAGCGTTCCGCGAGGACCGCGACACCCCCGCCGGCGAGGAGCGCGAGCACGATGCCGAGGAGCATCAGCCGGCTCCCGTCGCGAGGAGCAGCAGGGCGGCGAGGCCGAGCGCGAGCACCGTCGCGTAGGCCCGCAGGGCGCCGTTCTGCGTCTGCACGAGCAGCTCGTGGAGACGCCGCGCGGCGACGGCGACGCCCGCGAAGGGACGATCGATCCAGTCCTCCCGGGCGGCTTCGGCGAGGCGCAGGAACGGCCGTTCGAGGAGCCGGGCGTAGAGCGCGTCGAAGCCGCCGCCGGAGCGGAGCAGGCCCCGCAGGCCGCCGCCGGGCTCCGCCGCGACGGACCGCGACCGCCGCCAGGCGAAGGCGGTCGCGAGCACGGCCAGCAGCGGGGCCCCGACCGTGACCGCGGCGACGGCCCCGGGCCCGTGGGCGGACGGGAGGCCTCCGTCCGGCAGCACCGCCGCCGTGGCGTCGAAGCCGAACCAGCCGCCGCCGAGCGCCGCCAGCAGCAGGAGCAGCAGGGGCACGATCGTCGTCGCGTCGTCGACCGGTTCCGGTGCGGTCCGCCGCTCCCCGAGGAACACCACCGCGACCATGCGCGTGGCGTAGACCGCCGTGAGCACGGCGCCGGCGACGCCGATGCCCCACAGGAGCGGTCCGGCGCGGTCGTGCGCAAAGGCCGCCAGCAGGATCGGGTCCTTGCTCGCGAAGCCCGCCGTGGGCGGCAGCGCCGCGAGGGCCGCGGCGCCCACGACCATGGCCGCGAAGGGCACGGGCAGCGCCCGGCGCAGGCCGCCCATGCGGCGCACGTCCTGCTCGTGGTGCAGGGCGAGGATCACGGACCCCGCGGCGAGGAACAGCAGCGCCTTGAAGAAGGCGTGCGTGACCAGGTGGAAGATCGCCGCGGACCAGGCGCCGACGCCGAGCGCGAGGAACATGTAGCCGATCTGGCTCATGGTCGAGTAGGCGAGGATCCGCTTGAGATCCGTCTGCACGAGCGCCGCCGCGGCCGCGAGCAGGAGCGTCGCCGCGCCGACGAGGGCCACGACGAACTGGGCGTCCGGCGCGAGCAGGAAGAGCCCGTGCAGCCGCGCGATCAGGTAGACCCCGGCCGTGACCATGGTGGCCGCATGGATCAGGGCGCTGACGGGCGTGGGGCCCGCCATGGCGTCCGGCAGCCAGGTCTGCAGGGGCAGCTGCGCCGACTTGCCGACGGCGCC
>JAZBPF010000042.1:0-5738 GCA_036351515.1 Pseudomonadales bacterium
CCCGAGCCGCTTGGCCTCGGCCTGCAGGTCCCGACGCGTGAGATCGACGCCGACGCCGCAGGCGAGCACCGCTTCCCGGGCGGCGGAGGGGGTCGCGGTCCGGAGCGACGCCCCGACCGCCACGACGAGCTCCACCTCGTGATGGAGATCCGAGGTCGCCGGCGGATAGGGGACGCGATCGCCCTGCACCACCGCCGATGCAGGCTTCATGAAGAAGAACGGCGGCTCGCGTGTCGGATCGTGCCCCATCTCCCGGGCGTGCTCCGCATAGTTCCGGCCCACGCAGAACACGCGACCAACGGGGAAGTACCCCTGGCGCGCGCCCTGCTCGTCGACGACGGGCAGGCGAACCGGTTCGGGCGGAGGAATCAGGTCGGCGTCCATACGCCGGGCTCTCCACGGGGCACCGCCGGAAGGCGGCGGAGGTGCACAAACACGCGGGGGCGCCGAAGCGCCCCCGCAAACCGTTCGACGAGGCGGCGCTCAGCCTTCGGCGGCCGCTCGCGCAGCGCGAGCCAGCTCCTCGTCACGGGCCTTCTCGTTCTCCACGTAGCTGCGCCACTGGCGCAGGCTGCGCAGGTCGATGTCGTCGGCTCCGTCGGCGCGGATGCCCGCGTTGAACGAGGCGATCGCGGCGTCGTAGCGCTTGAGCTCGAACTGGCACATGCCCCGCACGAGCTGGGCCTGCGCGACGTTGCGGAGACCGCCCTTGTCGAGGGCGTTGTCCACGGCGTCGATGGCCGATTCGCAGTCGTTCTTGTCCAGGTAGAGCTGGGACAGTCGGTAGTAGAGCTCGCCCTCGTCGGACTTCCTCGCCGCTTCCTGGTAGACGGGAATGGCCTTGTCGACCTCCTGCGCCATCTGCCAGGCCTGCGCGAGCATCTGCAGATTGCTGGAGCTGTCCTCGACGACGTCGTCCTCGATCTCCTGCTCCAGGATCCGGCCCGCCCAGTAGGGAACGCCCTCCTGCAGCATGAGGCCGGCGACGTTCAGGATCTCCCGCTCCTGGTCGAGCATGCCCTGGATCCAGGCCGCCCAGATGGCCGCGACCTGCTGGTCGGACATGCCCTCCTGGCCGTAGAGACCGGAGAGCTGGACCCAGTACTCCTTCTTCGGGAAGTCGCGGACCAGGACCTCGAGGATGTCGATGACGTTGTCCCAGTCCTCGAGCTCGTAGTAGGCGGCCCGCATGAGCAGCCACCAGTTCTCCTTGATCTCGGCGTCCCGGGCCCGCGCGACCTCCATGGCCTCCTGGATGATCGGCGGCACCTCCCGGTACTGCTCCATCTGGTAGTACGCCTGGGCCAGGAAGACGTAGGCCTGGGGACCGGGGTTCTCGGCGGCCTCGAACCAGGTGTTCAGGTAGTCGATGGCCTTCCGGTAGTTCTCCTCGACGAAGTACAGCTGACCGAGGGCGTACAGCGTCGAGAGCTCGAGGGCCACGGGAATCTCCGGGCGCTGTGCGAGCACGTTCTCGTAGGCGCGGATCGCCGCGGGATAGTCCTCCTGCGAGAAGGCGACGAACGCCTTCATGTTGTGCACGGAGGCGATCTCGTAGGCGTTCAGGCTCTTGCTCTTGCCGAGCAGGTCGTCGAGCACCTGCTGGGCGCCGGCGAGGTCCTTGGCGTCGACCAGCTCCTGCGCTTCCGCGAGGCTCTTGTAGGTCGCCTCGCGCAGGGCCGGGGTCTTCCGCGTCTCCCGCTCGTTCTCCTCGGCCGCGGCGGCGGCGAAGCCTGCCGGATGCCCGACGGGCGCCACGACGGCGACCAGCAGGGGCATCAGCAGGAGCGCGAGCCACGCTCCCGGTCGGCGATTCGCATGGGCGGACGTCACGGCGGCAAGCCTCCTGGAGTTCCGGAGCATCACTCGGTGAGCTCGAAGGTGATGAGGTTGCGCACGCCGGCCACGTCGATGGGCTCGCCGTTCACGACCTTCGGCTTGTACTTGAACTTGAGCGCCGCCTGCATCGCCGCCCGGTCGAAGATGCCCGGCGGGTCGGCCTCGACCACGACGGGATCCTCCACCGTGCCCTGCTTGGTCACGGTGAACTCGAGCAGCACGTACCCCTCGATGCCCCGCGTGAGCGCGCGGCGCGGGTACACGGGTGCGACCTTGACGATCGGCAGATACTCGCCGTCGGCACTGAAGCCGCCCTGCCCGCTGATGTCGAGGTTCGCGTCCATGCCGACACCGCCGATGTCGACACCGACGGACTCGACGTTCGAGTCGAAGGTCGGATCCGGCGCATCCGGCGGCGGCTCGTCCGGCGGGGGCGGCGGCTTGGGCTTGCGGGTCTTGGTCTGCAGTTCCTGCTCTTCCTCGACCCGGACGAAGTCCAGGACGCGGCCGTCCGGCCCCTCCGTGAGGGCGGAGCCGTCCGTGTGGATGAGCCACTGCATGAGGTAGAAGAGACCGACGGTGACGAGCGCTCCGAGGCTGACGCCGATCACGTAGCGGACGACCATGGCTCAGGCCCTCATTCCTGGGTCGCGACGGCGACCTGCTGGATTCCGGCACCCCGGGCGGCGTTCAGCACCTCCATGAGCACCTCGTTCTTCGCCGCTGCATCGGCCTCGACCACGAGCCCCCCCTTGGGGTTCTCGGCGATCAGCCGCTCGAGCGTGCCCCGCACGGAGCGGGCGTCGACCTGCTTCTTGTCGATCCAGATCTCGTTCGCGGCGTTGATGGCCACGAGCACGCTGACCGTGGGCTTCTCGACCCCGGTCAGGGCTTCGGGCTTCAGGACCTCCTGCCCCGGCTCCTTGATGAAGGTCGCCGTGACGATGAAGAAGATGAGCATGATGAACACCACGTCCAGCATGGGCGTGAGATTGATCTCGCTCTTTTCTTCCCGAGAGAAGCGTGACATCGACCTGCGCATGCTTCGACTCCCGCCTCGGCTCAGTGGTCCATGGTGAGATGATCTTCGAACATCTCGGTCTCGTAGTCGATCTTGCCCTGCAGGTACGTCGTGGCCATCACGCCCGAGAGCGAGGCGACCATGCCGGCCATGGTGGGGATCGTCGCCATGGAGACCCCGGACGCCATGGAACGCGCGTTGCCGCCCTGCGTCGCCATGGCGTCGAACACGGCGACCATGCCGGTCACCGTGCCCATGAGCCCCAGAAGCGGTGCGAGCGCCACGCAGGTCTGGATGAGGGGGAGCGAGCCGCGGATCCGCGCGCCCGCTTCCGAGATGAGCCCCTCGCGGATCTGGTGCGCCGTCCAGGAGCGACGCTCGGGGCGCCCCTCCCACTTGTCGACGGCGCCCTGCACCACCTGCTTGAGCTCGGTCTGCAGGAACCAGAACCGCTCGATGATCATCGTCCACATGGCGAAGGTGAGGATCGCGATCAGCGGAAGGATCGGACCCCCACGTTCCATGAAGGTGATGATGGCGTAGTAGACGTCGTTGATCATGAGATCAGCCCAGCGCCTTGCCCGAGCGCTCCGCCTGCTCCGCGATCATGCCGGCGCTCTGCTCCTCGAGCACGTGGATCAGTCCCTTCGCGCGACCGTTGACGATCGCGTGCAGGAGCACCGTCGGGATGGCCGCACAGAGGCCGAGCACCGTGGTCATGAGCGCGGTGGAGATCCCCCCGGCCATGGTCTTCGGATCGCCGGTGCCGAACAGCGTGATCGCCTGGAAGGTGAGGATCATCCCGATGACGGTCCCGAGGAGGCCGAGCAGCGGCGACACCACGGAGATCACCTGCACGATCGCGATGCCGCGATTGAGCTTCGGCGTCTCGCCGAGGATCGCCTCGCCGAGCTTCAGCTCGAGGGTCTCGACGTCCACGTTCTTGTTGTCGTGGTAGACCTTCAGCACCCGGCCGAGCGGGTTGTTGGTGTTCGGGGAGTCCGTGGCCTTCGCCTGGCTCGACACCTTGGTACCGGTGATCGCGAGATCGATCAGGCGCCACACGGCGATGAGGATGCCGATGATCCCGAGCGTGATGATCACGTAGCCGACGGCGCCGCCGTCCTGGATCCGCTCCTCGATGGTCTTGCCCTGTATGAGCAGGGACAGCAGCGAGCCGCGGGTCGGATCGACGGCGAAGGGCACGATCTGCCCCGGTGCGGCGTTCACGAGATCGTCCACCGTGCCCGTGAAGCGGGCGGAGGGCTGCCGCGGCAGCTCGACGATGGAGCCCGTGTCGACGCTGTAGTTCACGTAGCCTTCGGAGGTGACGAGGTTGAAGTCGCCCACGCGGGTGACGGTCGTGTCGACCTTGCCACCGTCGGCCGCGATCACCGTGCCGGGGAAGGACACGACCTTGCCGGTCTCGGTCATCTGCTGCTGGAGGGCGATCCAGAGGTCTTCCATCTCCTCGATGCTCGCGAGCTGGCTGCTCGTGCCCATCTTGGCGGCGAGGCGCTGCAGCGGCTCGGCGCGGCCCGGGTACTGGGCGCTGACGATGGAGCCCTCGAAGACGCCGACCGTGTCGCCGGCGACCTGCTGGAGCACGCCGAAGAGCTCGCGGAGGGAGCCGAGGCGCTCGTCGAGCTGTTGCTGGAGCTGGCCGAGCTGACGCTCGTTCTCCTCGAACTGGGTCTCGAGGCGGTCGGAGCGCTGCTCCTCCGCCTGCCGCTCGGCGCGCGCGCTCTGGAGCATGTTGCGCTGCTCCTCGCGGGCCTGGATGAACTCGCGCTCGCGCTGCTGGCTCACCTGGCTCTCGAAGAGCGCGCGCTGCTTGACGAGGTTGAGGAGCTCGTCGAGGTCCGATGCCTGACGCATCTCGAACTCGGCACCGTGGGCCGAGGCCGCGATCAGGGCCACCCCCGCGGCGGTGGCGATCGACTTGAACAGGGACTTCATCTTCATTGCGCCGACTCCGGACCGGGGACGGGAAGGGTCACGAGATCGACGGAGGCCTGCTTGTTGGCCATCCGGATCGCGTTGCGGATGGAATTGTTGTAGCTGGAGTCGAGCCCCTGCCAGCTGCGGGATTCCTGATCCCAGACGCCGGAGCGGGAACCGTCGGTCGTCTGATAGATGAGGGACACGCGGCCGAAGCGCAGGAAGTCCACGACGAGGGTCTGCCCGTCGAGGTCGATCTCGCCCGAGTAGGCTTCCATGGTGCGGCCGTACTCGTTCTCGATCTGGTAGGCGTTCAGCACCTGGCTGAACTTCTCGGAGACCTCCACGTCGGCCCGGTCGAGGATCTCGTGGAGCCGGTCGATGCGCTCGGTGCGCTCGTCGATGAGGAACGGCACGTCGAGGTTCACGAACTGCTCGAGACCGTCGAGCATGCGCAGCATCAGCGGCGTGATCTGGCGCTCGACGAGCGTGACCTTGTCGATGGAGTCGTTCAGCTCGGCCATCTCGCGTTCCTGGCTGCCGATCTGACGCTCGAGCTGCGCGTTGTAGACACGCAGACCCTCGACCTCCTTCATGACGGTCTTGTACTCGTTCAGGAGCTTGCGGGTTTCCTCCGTCAGCTCGTCCACCCGCGCCTGGGCGCGCCGGGCCTGGGCGTGGACGTCGTTCGCGGCGCTGAGCACCGCGTCGAGCTCGGCGGCCTGGACCGGAACGGTCGAGGCACCCAGCACGGCACATGCAACGACGGTACGCGCAACCGTCTTCAGTCGATGGTCAATCATCTGATACCTGCGTGTCGGTGGAATGGATACCGGATCTGACGAACGAGGCGGGGAGAGACGAGCACGCGCGCCACGACCCTGGCGCCCGGCCCTTCGGCTGCGTTCCCCACGACGCCCCTGGCCACGGACTCCGC
>JAZBPF010000043.1:0-10723 GCA_036351515.1 Pseudomonadales bacterium
CGGTCCCTGGCGCATGCGATCGAACCATGGTCGCGGTACACCAGCCTCGCCTTGACGTGCGTCAAGGGCGCCAACGATGCCTGCCCCTCAACGCATCCGGCCGAGGGCCGCCACGAGGGATCGGCGGCAGGCGACACAGGCGTTGCGCCGGTCTCCGGCGGCACCTTCGCCGCGCCCGCGTTGTCCGTGGACCGGACAGGCGCTGCAGATGGGGGAAAGGGCCGAATGGCCCGCGGGGTTGGCTCCTTCGCCCGCCGGGATACCTGACCCGCCGGGATGCTTCGGGGTCATCGGCGCGTCCCTCCGCACATGACCGCTCTCTGCGCAGGAGTATAGATCGGAATTCCGAAGGGGCATTTCGCTTGCAAAGGCTGCACGGGGGGCATCGGTCGTCCGCCGACCGCGTTCCCGGAGCGGCCTCTCGGGGTCTCGCCGACGCGTTGGGGGGCGCGCCCGAGAGGGTGAGCCTCCGGAGGAGGCGAACGCCCGAGCAGCCGGCCCCTCTGCGGGCCGGCGACCAGCGAGGGCCGGCAATCCGAACGGGCGCAGAGCGATCGAGCGACAGCGAGGGAGTGGCGCGCCCGAGAGGGTGAGCTTCCGGAGGAAGCGAACGCCCGTCCAGCCGGCCCCTCTGCGGGCCGGCGTCCCGGGACGGGCCGGGAATCCGAACGGGTGCAGAGGGAGCGAGCGACAGCGAGGGAGTGGCGCGCCCGAGAGGATTCGAACCTCTGACCTTCGGCTCCGGAGGCCGACGCTCTATCCAGCTGAGCTACGGGCGCAGATCCGTCGTCAGGGCGACGACGGGCCGCGGATGATACCCGCCCGGGGATCACAGCGTCCATGGCCACCGGGCGCCGGCCGGGGCGTAGGCTCCGGGGAACGCAGCGACTCCCGGGGACCGCCCGTGCGCCCGACCGGACCCTCCCGCACCGCCGAAGGTGCCGCCTTCCTGCGCGCCTGGCACGCCTGCGTGGACGAGGCGCCCCTGCTCTGGGAGGAACCGGAACTCCGGGCGCTGCTGCGCCCCGCGCTGCGCGCCGTCCTCCATCCCCCCCTGCCCGCCGCGCGCCGGGCCCTGCGGATCCGGGAGCGCCTGCGGCCCGAGACCGCCGCCCTCCGCGGTCAGGTCGTGCTCCGTTCCCGTTGGGCCGAGGACGCCCTCGACGCCGCGCTGGAGCGGGGCGTGCGCCAGCTCGTCGTGCTCGCCGCCGGGCTCGACACGCTGGCCCTCCGGCGTGGCGATCTGCCCGCCGCAGCGGTGGTCTTCGAGGTCGATCATCCGGCGACCCAGGCCTGGAAGCGGGCGCGGCTCGGCCGCCGACCGCCGGCGGTTCCGGCCCTGCGCTGGGTGCCCGTGGACTTCGCCCGCGCGTCCCTCGCCGAGGCCCTGCGGACGGCGGGGCTCGATCCGGAGCGACCGCTCTTCGCCAGCTGGCTCGGCTGCAGCTACTACCTCCCGCCCGCGGCGCTCTCCCGCACCCTCGGCGAGCTCGCCGCGGTGGCCGCCCCGGGAAGTGAGGTGGTCCTCGACTTCTGGACGCCCGGGGCGGGCCTGCCGATCCCGCAGCGCCTCCTGCTCGCCGGCCTGAGCGTCGCCGTGGCCCTGCAGCAGGAGCCGCTCGAGGGACTGCTCGCGCCGGAGGCGCTGGACGCGCTGGCTTCCGCGCGGGGCTGGACCGTCACCGAGCGCCTCGCGCCGGAGCAGCAGCGCGACCGCTGGCTCGCGGGACGCACGGACACGCTCGCCGTGCCGGACTTCGCCTGGCTGGCCCGTCTGCGCCGCGCCTGACGCACGGGCTGGGCGCGGCGCTTCAGGGCCTCGGGCCGGCTCCCTATACTCGTCCCTCGCGAGCACCGCGGGAGCGGCTCGCGCACCCCCAATCCGCACACCGCAGCACGACGGAGACCCACGCGATGGCGATCGAGGAAGGGAAGGCCGCGCCGGCCTTCACGCTCAAGGACACGGACGGCAACAAGGTCGCGCTCAAGGACTTCAAGGGGAAGAACGTCGTCGTCTACTTCTACCCGAAGGACGACACGCCCGGCTGCACGAAGGAGGCCTGCGGCTTCCGCGACCTCTGGGGCGAGATCCAGGCCACGGGGACCGTGGTGCTCGGCGTCTCCCCGGACGACGGCGCCTCGCACCGGAAGTTCGTGGACAAGTACGCCCTTCCCTTCCCGCTGCTCTCCGATCCGGACCACGCGGTCATGGAGAAGTACGGCGCCTGGGGCGAGAAGAACATGTACGGGAAGAAGAGCATGGGCGTGATCCGCTCCACCGTGCTCGTGGGGCCGGACGGCAAGGTGCGCAAGCACTGGAAGAAGGTCACGAAGGCCGACGCCCACCCGGCGAAGGTCCTGGAGGCCATCCAGGCCGGCTGAGCCGACCGGGGCGCACGCCGCGGGGCTCGGGCCCCGGGAACCGCCCCCGATCGGGCGCGGGACCGGTGGCTCTGACGGGGACCGCGGCGGTAGGCTGAGGGTCCGACCGTCCCGGGGAGGAGGCCCGCCCCATGTCCATCGCCGATCGCAGTCCCCTCGCCGCCACGCCCCGCGCCCCCGGCGGCGCCGGGCGGCCCGACCTCGACGCCTACTGGATGCCCTTCACGGCGAACCGCTGGTTCCGCCGGACCCCGCGCCTGATCACCGGCGCGAAGGGCGTGCACTACCGCACGGACGACGGCCGCGAGCTCCTCGACTTCGCCTCCGGCCTCTGGTGCACGAACGCGGGCCACTGCCATCCGCGGATCGTGGAGGCGGTGCAGCGCCAGGCCGCCGAGCTCGACTACGCCATGGCCTTCGGCCTCGGGCATCCGGAGGTCTTCCGCCTCGCCTCGCGCCTCGCCGAGTGGGCCCCGGGCGACCTCGACCGGGTGTTCTTCACGAATTCCGGCTCCGAGGCCGCGGACACGGCCCTGAAGATCGCCCTCGGCTGGCATCGGCTGCGCGGGGACGGGGGCCGGGTGCACCTCATCGGCCGGGAGCGCGGCTACCACGGGGCGGGCTTCGGCGGCACGAGCGTGGGCGGCCTCGGCAACAACCGACGCCAGTTCGCCATGCTCCTGCCCGGCGTCGACCATCTGCCGCATACGCACGACCTCGACCACATGGCCTTCTCCCGGGGGCAGCCCCAGTGGGGCGGGCACCTCGCGGACGCCCTCGAGCGGCGCCTCGCGCTGCACGGGCCGGACAGCGTGGCGGCGGTGATCGTGGAGCCCGTGGCCGGCTCCGCCGGCGTCATCGTCCCGCCCGTGGGCTACCTGCAGCGCCTGCGCGAGCTGTGCACGAAGCACGGTATCCTGCTCATCTTCGACGAGGTGATCACCGGCTTCGGTCGCCTCGGCCACGCCTTCGCGGCGGAGCGCTTCGGCGTCGTGCCGGACATGATCTGCTGCGCGAAGGGGATCACGAGCGGCATGGTGCCCATGGGTGCGGTGCTCGTGCGGCGGGAGATCTTCGAGACCTTCATGCAGGGCCCGGAACGGGCCGTCGAGTTCCCCCATGGCTACACCTACTCCGGCCATCCGCTGGCGACCGCTGCGGCCCACGGGGCCCTGGACGCCTACGAGGAGGAGGGCATCTTCGAGCACGCCCGGAGCCTCGAGTCACACTTCGAGGAGCGCGTGCACGCGCTCCGGGGCCGGGCGCCGATCCTCGACATCCGCAACATCGGCCTCATGGGGGCCGTGGACCTCGAGCCCGAGCCCGACGCGCCGGCGAAGCGGGCCCTCGGGGTCTTCGAGCGCGCCTTCGAGGCGGGTCTCGTGATCCGCACCACCGGGGACACGATCGCCCTGTGCCCGCCGCTCGTGGCCCGGCGGGACGAGCTCGATCTCATGTTCGACCGGCTCGAGCAGGCGCTCGACGGGGTCTGACCCGGCGCGGAAGACAGGGGGGACGATGGCGATCCTGGGCTCGTCGGTCCGCAGCGACGACGAGACGTTCCGCGCCAACGCGGCCCATCACCGGGCCCTGGCGGAAGCGCTGTCCCGCGTCGTGGCGGAGACCGCGCTCGGGGGCGACGCCCGGTCCCGGGAGCGTCACACCGGGCGGGGCAAGCTCCTGCCGCGGGAGCGGGTCGAGCGGCTCCTCGACCCCGGGGCCGCGTTCCTGGAGCTCGGCGCCCTCGCCGGGCACGAGCTCTACGAGGACCGCGTGCCCGCCGGCGGGCTCATCGCGGGCATCGGGGCCGTGGCCGGTCATCCCGTGATGATCGTCGCCAACGACGCCACGGTGAAGGGCGGCACCTACTACCCGATCACCGTGAAGAAGCATCTGCGCGCCCAGGAGATCGCCCTCGAGAACGGTCTCCCGTGCATCTACCTGGTCGATTCCGGCGGTGCCTTCCTGCCCCTGCAGGACGAGGTCTTCCCGGACCGCGACCACTTCGGGCGCATCTTCTTCAACCAGGCCACGCTCTCCGCGCGGGGCATCCCGCAGATCGCCGTGGTCATGGGGTCCTGCACGGCGGGCGGCGCCTACGTGCCGGCCATGTGCGACGAGACGATCATCGTCCGGGAGCAGGGCACGATCTTCCTCGGCGGCCCGCCGCTCGTGAAGGCGGCGACCGGCGAGGAGGTGGACGCCGAAAGCCTCGGCGGCGGCGACGTGCACGCCCGCAGCTCCGGCGTGGTGGATCATCTCGCCGCGGACGACGTGCAGGCGCTGGCCATGGCGCGCCGCATCGTCCGCCATCTGCACCTGCGCCGATCGTCCACCGTGACCGTCTCGTCGTCCCGACCGCCGCGCTTCGATCCGGCGGAGCTCTACGGCATCGTGCCGCGGGACACGCGTCAGCCCTTCGACGTCCGCGAGGTGATCGCGCGGCTCGTGGACGATTCCGAGTTCGCCGAGTTCAAGGCGCTCTACGGCGACACCCTGGTCACGGGTTTCGCGCACGTGCACGGGCGGCCCGTGGGCATCGTCGCCAACAACGGCATCCTCTTCTCCGAGTCGGCGCTGAAGGGCGCGCATTTCGTCCAGCTCTGCGACCGGCGCGGGATCCCCCTGCTGTTCCTGCAGAACATCACGGGGTTCATGGTCGGGCGTCGCTACGAGAATGCGGGCATCGCCAAGGACGGCGCGAAGATGGTCAACGCCGTGGCCTGCGCGCGCGTCCCGAAGCTCACGGTCGTGATCGGCGGCTCCTTCGGAGCGGGCAACTACGCCATGTGCGGCCGCGCCTACTCCCCGCGCTTCCTGTTCACCTGGCCGAACGCGCGCATCTCCGTCATGGGCGGCGAGCAGGCCGCCCAGGTGCTCGCGACGGTCCGCGACGAGGGGCTCGCGGCCCGCGGCGAGGCCTGGGATCCGGCCGAGCGGGAGGCCTTCCTCGACGGCATCCGCGGGGACTACGAGCGTCAGGGGCATCCCTTCTACGCGAGCGCACGGCTCTGGGACGACGGCGTGATCGACCCGGCGCAGACCCGCGACGTGCTCGGCCTCGCGCTGGCCGTGGTCACGACGGCACCGGAGGCGCCGGCCGGCGACTTCGGCGTGTTCCGGTTCTGACCGTGGCGGCCTTCCGCACCGTCCTGGTCGCGAACCGCGGCGAGATCGCCCGGCGGATCCTGCGGACGGTCCGCGCCCTCGGTCTGCGCGGGGTCGCCGTCTTCTCCGACGCCGACGCGGACGCGGGGCACGTCGCCGAGGCCGACGCCGCGATTCGCCTCGGAGCGGCGCCCGCGCGGGACAGCTACCTGTCCATCGAGGCGCTGCTCGCCGCGGCCCGCGAGAGCGGTGCCGAGGCGGTGCATCCGGGCTACGGCTTCCTCGCCGAGAACGCGGGCTTCGCGCGCGCCTGCGAGGACGCCGGCCTCGTCTTCGTCGGCCCGCCCGCGGCGGCGATCGAGCTCATGGGCTCGAAGGACGCGGCGCGCAGCCGGATGATCGAGGCCGGCGTGCCGGTGCTGCCCGGGGCCGGCGCGGCGGCCGTGGAGGCCGATCCGCAGGCGGCCGCCCGCGAGGTCGGCTTCCCCCTGCTCGTGAAGGCGGTGGCCGGCGGCGGCGGCAAGGGCATGCGCGTCGTGCGCGCGGCGGAGGAACTCGACGACGCCCTCGCGGCGGTCCGGCGCGAGGCCGGCGCCGCCTTCGGCGACGAGGCCGTGCTCTTCGAGCGCTGGCTCGGCAGCGCGCGGCACGTGGAGGTGCAGGTCTTCGCGGATGCGCACGGGCGGTGCGTGCATCTCTTCGATCGCGAGTGCTCGCTCCAGCGCCGGCACCAGAAGGTGCTGGAGGAAGCCCCCGCGCCGGACGTTCCGGAAGCCGTGCGCGCGGCCATGGCGGAGGCGGCCGTCGCCGCGGCGCGGGCCGTGGACTATCGAGGCGCCGGCACCGTCGAGTTCCTCCTCGCGGGGGAGGAGTTCTTCTTCCTCGAGATGAACACGCGGCTGCAGGTCGAGCATCCGGTCACGGAGATGGTCACGGGGCAGGACCTCGTCGCCTGGCAGCTCAAGGTGGCCGCCGGCGAGCCGCTGCCGCGGACGCAGGAGGCGCTCGTGTGCCGCGGGCACGCGGTGGAGGTGCGTCTCTACGCCGAGGACCCGGCGGCCGGCTTCCTGCCGGCGAGCGGCACGGTCACCGGGCTCGCGCTGCCGGAAGCGCTCCCCGGCGTCCGGGTCGACGCGGGCGTGCGCCTCGGCGACGTCGTCGGGACCCACTACGATCCCCTGCTCGCGAAGATCGCGGCGCGGGGCGACGACCGCGCGCAGGCGCTCGGGCGCCTGGCGGGTGCCCTCGACCGCACGCGGGTGCGTGGCCTCGTGACGAACCTGCCGTTCCTGCGCGCGCTCCTCGCGAGCGACGCCGTGCGCCGCGGGCCCGTCACCACCGGCTGGCTGGAGGAATGGGCGAGCGCGCTGCTGCCGTCCTCGGAACCCTCGACCGAGGACCTCGCGACCGCGGCACTGGCCGTCGCACTGCTGCGCGCCGAGGCGGTGGCGGCGAGCGACGACCCCTTCCGTCGCCTTCGCGGCTTCCGCATCGCCGCACCGCCCGCGGAACGCGTCCGGCTCGGCGTCGGCGAGGCGGCGCACGACTGCCGGGTCGTGCGCCAGGGCCCGGCCGTGCAGGTGCGGGTGGACGAGGCCGTGCTGGACGGCCGGGCGCGGCTCGAGGGCGGGCGCCTCGAGGTCGTCCTCGACGGCCGCCGACGGGTGCACGAGGTGGCGCTCGACGAGCGCGCCGAACGCCCCGTCGTGCGCCTCGACGGACCCGACGGGCCGCGCGTGCTCGAACTCCTCGACGTCCTCGCGCCGGCCCTCTCCCGGGACGAGGCCGCGCCCGGATCCCTGGAGGCGCCCATGCCCGGGCAGGTCGTGGCGATCCCGGTGCGCGTGGGCGACGCGGTCGCCGCCGGCGCCGCGCTCGTGGTCGTCGAGGCCATGAAGATGGAGCACACGCTCCGCGCTCCGGAGGCCGGCGTCGTCCGCGCCCTGCACTGCGCCGTGGGCGACCGCGTCGACGCCGGCACGCGGCTGGTCGAGCTCGACGAGACCTGAACCGTCGATCGCGCACTGCGTGCGCTTCCCACGAGGCCGCGTCGTTCGCCGTCCGCCGTGGGTGCAGCCGACTTCCGCGGCCGCGTCTCGACGCTTCCCTGTGGGAGCCGGCTTCAGCCGCGACTGCCTCGATCCGGTCGTTCCGTCGCCGCTGAAGCTGGCTCCCACAGCGGCGTGTCGACGTGTCCATCGTGGGAGCGAGCTTCAGCTGCGACTGCTTCGATCCGGCCGTTCCGTCGCCCGGTACGCCGGAGCGGCTGAAGCCGGCTCTCACAGCGGGGTGTCGACCAGTCCATGTCACATCGAGCTTCAGCCGCGACTGCTTCGATCCGGTGCTTCCGTCGCCGCTGAAGCTAACTGTCACAGCGGCGTGTCGATGTCGCCATTATGGGAGCGAGCTTCAGCCGCGACTGCCTCGATCCGACCGTTCCGTCGCCGCTGAAGCCGGCTCTCACAGCGGCGTGTCGACGAGTCCTTTGTGGGAGCGAGCTTCAGCTGCGACTGCCTCGATCCGACCGTTCCGTCGCCCGGTACGCCGGAGCGGCTGAAGCTGGCTCCCACAGTCGCGTGTCGACGAGTGCTGGGAGCGAGCTTCCGCCGCGACCGCTTCGACCTGGCTCTTCCGTCGCCCGGCTCGTGCGACCGGCCGCTCCCGTCAGAGCGGCAGCTGCGTCGTGTACTTCACCTGGCGCAGGGCGAAGGTGGAGCTGAGGGAGCCCACCGCGGGCAGATGCACGAGCCGGTGCTTGAGCAGATGTTCGTAGGCGGCGACGTCCGGCACCACCACGCGGAGCAGGAAGTCCTTCTCGCCCGAGACCGTGTAGCACTCCACGACTTCCTCGACCTGCTGCACGGCGGTCTCGAAGGCGTTCAGGGCCGCTTCGTCGTGCTGCTTCAGATGCACCTCGACGAAGACGTTCACGGTCAGGTCGAGGCGCTCCGGATCGAGGAGCACGACCCGGCCGCGGATGAAGCCGCGCTCCTCGAGCTTCTTCACGCGTCGCCAGCAGGGCGTGTGCGAGAGGCCGACGCGCTCGCCGAGCTGCGCCATGGAGCAGTCCGCGTCCTGCTGCAGGATGCGCAGGATCTTCAGGTCGAACTCGTCGAGGGGCTCGGAACGCTTCATCCCACGGGATCACAGGAATGGAGGATGGAATTCCCCGATTCTGCGCCGGGACGCGAAATGCGCAAACCCATCCTCGATGCGCGGGCCTAGCATGGAAGGTCAGCGAGCCGACGCCCCGCGAGGAGGTGGCCATGCTCCGCGAGAACGTCCGTCTCGACGATCGCTATGCCCTGGCCTCGGGCCGCATCGTCCTCTCCGGCATCCAGGCCCTGGTCCGGCTTCCCCTGCTGCAGGCCCGGCGCGATCGCGCCGCGGGGCTCGACACCGCCGGCTTCGTCTCCGGCTACCGGGGCTCGCCCCTCGGCGGCCTCGACCAGGCGCTCTGGGGCGCCCGACGCTTCCTCGACGAGGCGCGCATCACCTTCTCGCCCGGCGTGAACGAGGACCTCGCCGCGACCGCGGTCTGGGGCACGCAGCAGGTGGGGCTGCACCCGGGGGCCCGGCACGACGGCGTCTTCGCGCTCTGGTACGGGAAGGCGCCGGGGGTGGATCGCTCCTGCGACGCCTTCCGGCACGCCAACGCCGCGGGGACGGCGCCGCACGGCGGCGTCCTGCTCGTGGCCGGCGACGACCACGGCTGCAAGTCCTCCACGCTCCCGTCCCAGTCCGAGTTCACGCTCGTGGACCTCGGCATCCCGGTGCTGAACCCGGCGAACGTGCAGGACGTGATCGACTTCGGCCTCCTCGGCTGGGCGCTGTCGCGCTACGCGGGGCTCTGGGCCGGCATGATCGCGCTGGCCGACACCATGGACTCCACGGCCACGGTGGAGGCCGGCGCCGAGCGCCGCATCGTCCTCCCGGAGGACTTCGCGCTCCCCCCGGACGGCCTGTCGATCCGGCTCCAGGACGACCCGATCGCCCAGGAACGCCGCCTCCTCGAGCAGAAGATCCCCGCGGCCAAGGCCTTCGCCCGGGCCAACGACCTGAACCGGCTCGTGGTCCCGTCGCCCGGCGCCGAAGTCGGCATCGTCGCCACCGGCAAGGCCTGGCTCGACGTCTGCCAGGCCCTCACGGAGCTCGGCCTCGTGGACGACGAGGACGTGGAGGCCGCGGGGGTCCGGCTCCTGAAGGTCGGCATGCCCTGGCCGCTGGACGACGCGCGGGTCCGCGAGTTCGCCCGGGGCCTCGACCGGATCCTCGTGGTGGAGGAGAAACGACCGCTGCTCGAGGATCAGCTGCGCACGCTGCTCTACGGGGAGGCCGGCGCGCCGCGGATCCTCGGGAAGCGCGGCGCGGACGGACGCACGCTCCTGTCCTCCGTCGGCGAGCTCTCGCCGGCGCAGGTCGCGCGGGCCATCGCCGCCGTGCTGCCGCCCCGGGCCCGTACGGAGCCCATGGAACGCTACCTCGCGTTCCTCGTCTCCCGCGAGGCGGCGCTCCACGAGCGGCCGCCGGGGACGCAGCGCCAGCCGCTCTTCTGCGCCGGCTGCCCGCACAACACCTCCACGCGCGTGCCCGACGGCAGCCGTGCCCTCGCGGGCATCGGCTGTCACTACATGGCCCGCTGGATCGAGCCCCACACCTCGACCTTCACGCAGATGGGCGGCGAGGGCACGCCCTGGATCGGCCAGGCGCCGTTCACGGACACGAAGCACGTGTTCGTGAACATGGGCGACGGCACCTATCACCACTCGGGCCTCCTCGCGATCCGCGCGGCCGTCGCCGCGGGCGTGAACGTCACCTACAAGATCCTCTACAACGACGCCGTGGCCATGACCGGCGGCCAGCACGTGGACGGCCCGCTCACGGTGGAGGACATCGTCGCGCAGGTGCGCGCCGAAGGCGTCGAGCGCGTGGAAGTGGTGGCCGACGATCCCGCGCGCTACCGCGGCCGGTCCGTACCGGGGGTACGACGCGTCCGCCACCGCGACGGTCTGGACGCGCTGCAGCGCGAGCTGCGCGAAGTGCCCGGCTGCACGGTGCTGATCTACGACCAGGTGTGCGCCACGGAGCTGCGCCGGCGCCGCAAGCGCGGCCAGGCGCCGGCGGCCGGGAAGCGCGTGCTCATCAACGAGCTCGTCTGCGAGGGCTGCGGGGACTGCACGGCCGCCTCCGGCTGCGTCGCCGTGGAGCCCCTCGCCACGGAACACGGCGTGAA
>JAZBPF010000044.1:0-2683 GCA_036351515.1 Pseudomonadales bacterium
CTCGTGGCCGCGGCCCTCGTCGGCGTCCTCGTGGGGGCCGGGGCCCTGCGCCTCGGCGAGGTCGTCCTGCAGGCGGCCGTCGAGTCCGACGCGCAGCGGCGCGGGCCCGGCATCAAGGACCAGCTCATGCAGCGCAAGGCCGACGCGCTGCAGGACGTCCTCGACGCCCTCGTGCGGGACCGGCTCGACCGCGTCGGGCCGGCCGCGGATCGCATGGCGGCCTACACGGAAGCGATCGAGGGCTATCTCGCCACGGACGTCTACCGCCGCTACGGCGCGGACTATCGCAGCGCCCTCGTGGAACTCCGCGAGGCGGCCGGCCGGGACGATCGGGAGGCGACCCGCGCGGCCTTCGGGCGCCTCGAGCATGCCTGCCTCGAGTGTCACTTCCTGCTCGAACCCCGTTAGCGCCTCGCCGGCGCCGAGTCCGTCTCAGGAACCCGAAGCCGCTTCCGGGGGCGTGGTCCGGGCCGTCGGCTGCGGCCGGGTGAAGCGGGGCCGGTACACGCCGAGGACGATGTTCGCGACGGCGACCCCGAGGACCACGAGCAGGGCGCCGAACTCGTTGTGGGACGTCTGCAGCAGCGCCGCGGGCTCGAGCTCCCCCGCGAGCGCGGCGGCGGCGCGTTCCGCCTCGCGCTGGAGCGGTCCGTGGACCGCGACCAGGGTGCCCTCGAAGGCGGACACGCCCAGGAGCAGCTTGAGCCACACCCAGCCCACGTCGTGGAAGGCCCGGTTGATCGCGATGGCGAGCAGGCCGCTCACGAGCACCAAGCCGAGGGACGGGAAGAGAAGCCAGGTCCCGAGCTGCGCCATGGCGCTGCGCAGCGCCGCGTAGGCGGCGAGTTCCTCGGTGGGCGAGGGCAGCAGGCCGAGGATCAGGAGCTGCGCGGCGAGCGCCCCGGTCATGCCGACGGCCGCGAGGCTGTGCAGGAACTTCATGGTCTTGCGCAGGTTCATGAGCGCGCCTCCTCCGACCGTCGGAGTCTAGCGGTGGCGTCGGACGAGGGGGAACCCGCCACGGGGGCGTTCCGGACTCGCGCGCCGAGGCCGTGGCGCGCGGACCCCACGTCCGAGGAACGCCCGGTGCCGGTCCGCGAGGCTTCGTCGGGCGTCTCCGCTCCGGTACGCTCGAGACGCCGTGCCGGAACCGAGGAGCGCGATCCCGTGAGCCACTGCTGCGAGGAGGCGGCCTGCGAGGCCGACAAGCTGCAGGCCCGGCAGCGCTGGGTGCTCTGGACCGTGCTCGTGGTCAACGCGGCCATGTTCGGCGTCGAGGTGATCGCCGGCTGGCTCGCCGCGTCCACGGCCCTGCTCGCCGACGCCGCGGACATGCTCGGCGACGCCTCGGTCTATGCCGTCAGCCTGCTCGCCGTGAGCCGTGGGCCGGTCTGGAAGGCCCGCGCGGCGACGCTCAAGGGCGCCGTGATGGTCGCCTTCGCCGTGCTGGTTCTCGCCCAGGCGCTCTGGCGCGCCCTCGATCCGACGCTCCCGCACGCGGGCACCATGGGGGCCGTCGGTGCGCTCGCGCTCGCCGCCAACCTGCTCTGCTTCGGGCTCCTCTGGCGGAGCCGGGGTGACGACGTGAACATGCGCTCGGTCTGGCTCTGCTCGCGCAACGATCTCTTCGCGAACGTCGCGGTGCTCGCCAGCGCCGCGGCCGTCGCCCTCCTCGGCAGCCGCTGGCCCGACCTGCTCGTCGGCGCGGCGATCGCCGGGCTGTTCCTCCACAGCGCGCTCGACGTGTTCCGCGACGCGAGGGCCTCGCTCCGGGATCCGCTTCCCGTCGGTTCCTGAACCCCGTCGGCTCCCGAACCGGGAGCCGTCTCCGGCCGGAGGCCCGCTCGCCGCGTCCGCCGCGCGCGGGCCTCTTCTCAGGCCCCGGCGCTCGGACGGGCCGAGACCTCGGCGTGCCAGCGTGCGAGGTGCTCCAGGCCCGGGTCCGGCGGCAGTTCCACGAGCGAAGCGGCGAAGTCGATGGTGCAGAGCGCGGTGATGTCCGCGATGGTGAAGCGCGGTCCGGCCATGAACGGGCGCGCCGCGAGCTCCCCGTCCAGCCGCTCGTAGAAGCGCCGCACCGCCCCCTCCGCCTGTTCGCGGGCCGCCGGAATCGTGGGGATGCGCCCTGCCGCGAGCTTCGCGACGACGGGGCCGTTGCGCCAGGCGACCCCGACCGGGCCGAGCAGCTCGAACTCGAGCTGCCGGTTGCTCATCTCGATGCGGCCGAGCTCGACGGGGGTGCGCCCGAACAGGTTCGGCTCGGGCTGGATCGCCTCGAAGTAGCGGCAGATGGCCACGGTCTCGCCGATGCAGGTGCCGTCGTCGAGCTCCAGGACGGGGATCTTCCCGCTCGGATTCCGGCGCAGGAACTCCGGGGTCCGGTGCTCGCCCCCGCGGAGGTCCACCTGCACCCGGGGCACCTCGATGCCCTTCTCGGAGAGGAAGATGCGCACGCGGCGCGGATTGGGGGCCGGCGTGGAGTCGAAGAGTCGCATGGGCGCTCCGGGCGGGAGGAGGACGAAGGGGCCGGCCCGACTGCCCTCGCGAGAGCAGCGGCCGCCGGCAAGGCAGCCTACCGGGAATCCGCGAGCGGAAGGACCCGTGCGTTGCGCGGCCCCTTCCACCGGGCGAACATGCCCGCCGGTTCGGGAGGGGACCCATGATCCGACTCGTCTATCTGCTC
>JAZBPF010000045.1:0-4796 GCA_036351515.1 Pseudomonadales bacterium
ACGGCGTCCGCGTCCCGACTCACGCGCCGAGCACCGCGTCCACGTGCTCGCGCAGCGTGCTCAGGCGGAAGGGCTTGGGCACGAGCACGAAGTCCCGCCGCTCGCGCCAGGACGCGAAGGCGTCGTCCTCGGCATAGCCGGACATGAACAGCACCGCGAGGTCCGGCTGCTGCGCGAGCGCCGCCTCCAGGATGGCGGGCCCCCGCTCGCCGGCGGGCAGGATCACGTCCGAGAGCACGAGGTCGAAGCGGTGCTCGGCGAGGCGGGCCCGGGCCTCGGGTCCGTCCCCGGCCGCGAGCACCTCGAAGCCGAGGCCGGAGAGCATGGCCACGGCCACCTCGCGCACGGAGTCCTCGTCCTCGATCACGAGGGCGCGGCCGCGGCTCCCGGCCCGTGCCGGCGCGTCGGCGGGCCCGCTCACCGGGGCCGGGCCGGCGGCCGGCGCCTCGGCCACGGGCAGGTAGAGACGCACGCGGGTCCCCGCCCCCGGTGCCGAGTCGATCTCGATCTGGCCCCGGCTCTGGCGCACGAAGCCGTGGACCATGGACAGGCCCAGCCCCGTGCCCTCGCCCTTGCGCTTGGTCGTGAAGAAGGGTTCGAAGACGCGCTCGACCACGTCCGGCGTCATGCCCGTGCCCGTGTCCGCGACCTCGATGCAGACGGCCGGTTCGCCCGGGCCCTCGAAGCGGCCGGCGAGCTCCTCGCGCTCCACCGTGCGCGTACGCAGGGTGACGGTGCCGCCGAGGGGCATGGCGTCGCGGGCGTTCAGGGCCAGGTTCACAAGGGAGGACTGCAGCTGGGCGGGATCGGCGTGCACGGGCCGGTCGGCCCCGTGCTCGATCTCCAGCTGCACGCCCTCGCGCAGGGAGACGGCGATGAGGTCTCGGGTCTCCTCGAGAAGCGCCCCGAGGTCCACGGCCAGCGGCGTCAGGGGCTGGCGGCGGGCGAAGGCCAGGAGCCGACGGGTCAGCTCCGCCGCGCGTTCGGCGCCGAGCCGGGCCTGGGCCACGAGCGGGCGGTCGCGGTCCGAGAGCCCGTCCTCCAGGAGTTCGAGATTGCCGAGCACCACCGCGAGGAGGTTGTTGAAGTCGTGGGCGATGCCCCCCGTGAGCTTTCCCAGGGACTCGAGCTGGCGGGCGCGGCGGGCGCGCTCGTCGCGCTCGGCCCGGGCGGAGACGTCCGTGACGAGGACCTGCAGCGCGGAGCCCCCGTCCCACTCCACCCGGTTGACGGTGAGGGCGACGCGGATCGTGGACCCGTCCGCCCGGACCGCGTCCACCTCGTAGGCGTTCTCCACCGCCGCGCCGTCCGCGCGCGCCCGGGCCCGGGCCCGGACCGTCTCGCGCTGGTCGGGGGCCACGCAGAGGGTCATGTCCCCGAGCGCGAGGAGCGCCTCGGCGGTGCCGTAGCCCAGCATGCGCGCCAGCGCCTCGTTGGCGTAGAGCAGCCGTCCCGCCCGCTGGACGAAGAGTCCGTCGCCGGCGTTCTCCACGAGCCGCCGGTAGCGCCGCTCGCTCGCGGCGAGCCGGTCGAGGTAGCGCGTGCGCTCCATCTCCGTGGACACCCGCACCGCGTAGGCCTGGAGCGCGCGGAGCGTGAAGGCGGGATCCTCCACGGGGGCGCGGAACAGGAGCACGAGGATGCCGCGGTAGCCGCCCGTGGCGTCGCGCAGGGGCATGCCGGCGTAGCCCTCCCACCCGACCCGGACCAGGGCGCGGTCCCCGGGGAAGTGGGACGCCACGTCCCGCTCGTAGAGGCAGCAGCCTCCGTCGTACACGGTCTCGCAGGGCGTGCCCGCGAGCGGGTAGCGGAAGTTGTCGATCAGCGCCCCGTCGCGGCAGGCCCGCACCGTGTCCACGACGAGGGCTCCGGGATCGCCGACGAACTCGCCGACGAAGGCCATGTCCGCGCCGGTGGCACGCGCGAGATGGAGCAGGACGCGCTCGAGGAACTCGCCGCCGGCGAGGCCCGGCAGCGTGTCGCCGAGGTCCGCCAGCAGCCGGTCGCTGCGGTCGAGCTCCGTGAGGTCCGTGGCCGCGAGGAGCACGGCGCCGTCGAGCGGCGCCGCGCCTCGGACGAGGCGCACCCGGCGCGTGCCGCCGCGGCCCGGGACCGTCACCTCGACGGGGCCGGCATCGCCCGCGAGGCACGCCCGGGCCAGGGGCCGGTCGCCGGGGGCCACGAGCGCCGCCAGGGGGCGCTCCGCGAGCGTCGCGCCGTCGGCCCCGGGGCCCGCGAAGAGCTCCGCGGCAGCGGCGTTGGCGCCGATCACCCGCTCCTCGCGGATCGCGAGAAGCGGCGTCGGCACCGCGGCGAGGACGCCGGGGAGCGGTTCCTTCGAGGCTTCCATGGCACGCCCTGCCGCGGGCGCGATGGCGCCCGATCGACGAAATTCTAGCCCACGGCGCCGGAATCGGGGGCCGGGCCGCTCACTCCTCCCCGAGCACCGCGAGCACGAAGAGGTACTCCTCGGCGAGCTCCCGGAGCGCGTCCCAGCGACCCGAGCGCCCGCCGTGGCCGGCGCTCATGTTCGTCTTCAGGAGCAGGATCTCGTCGTTCGTGCGCAGGGCGCGGATCCGCGCCACCCACTTCGCCGGCTCCCAGTAGGTGACCCGGGGGTCGTTGACGCCGGCCGTGACCAGCAGCGGCGGGTAGGCCTGCGCCGCGACGTTCTGGTACGGGCAGTAGGCGCGGATCGTCTCGAAGGCCGCCTCGGACTCGATGGGGTTGCCCCACTCGGGCCACTCGATGGGCGTGAGGGGCAGCTCCGGATCGAGCATGGTGTTCAGCACGTCCACGAAGGGCACGTGGGCGATCACCGCGCCCCAGAGCTCCGGCGCCCGGTTCGCCACCACGCCCATGAGCTCGCCGCCGGCGCTGCCGCCGGAGATGGCGATGCGCTTCGGCGCCGTGTAGCCGCGATCGATCAGGCCGCGGGCCACGTCGATCAGGTCGTGGAAGGTGTTCTCCCGGCGTTCGAGCTTGCCGGCCTCGTACCAGCCGTAGCCGAGCTCGTCGCCGCCGCGCACGTGCGCGAGGGCGCAGACGAAGCCGCGGTCGAGGAGCGAGAGGCGCGCCGCGGAGAAGGCGGGCTGCTCGGCGATGCCGTAGGCACCGTAGGCGCCGAGGTGCATGGGCGCGCGGCCGTCCAGGGGCAGATCGCGCCGGCGCACCAGGGAGACCGGGACCCGCACGCCGTCCCGGGCCTCGATCCAGACCCGCTCCGTGAGGTAGCGGGAGGCGTCGTAGCCGGAGGGGATCTCGCGGACCTTGCGCGTCTCCAGCCGGCGCTCGGCGACGTGGTAGTCGAAGACCGTGTCCGGCGTGACCATGGACGTGTAGCCGATGCGCAGCGTGTCCGTCTCGAATTCCGCGTTGGTGCCGAGACCGACCGTGTGCACGGCCTCGGGGAGCGCCACCGCGTGCTCGTCGCCGTCCCAGCTGCGGATGCGCAGCTCGTCCACGGCCTCGCGCCGGGCCGCGAGCACGAGGAAGTCGGCGAAGCAGCCGAGGCCGAGGAGGTAGTCGTCGTCCGAGGGGGCGATCTCCTCGCGCCAGGCCAGGGGCCCCGGATCCTCCGCCGGCGCGCTCACCACCCGGAAGTTCCGGTGCACGTCGTTCGTGCGGATCCAGAAGCGGCCGTGGGCGTGGTCGAGCTCGTACTCGTGGCCCGACCGGCGCGGGGCGACGAGTCGTGGCGGCGCCAGGGGATCGTGCGCGGGCAGCACGCGCAGTTCGCTGGTCACGTGATCGCCGCTCGAGATCACGTGGAAGGCGCGGTCCTGGGTCTCGTCCACCCCCACGAAGAAGGCCTCGTCGGCCTCCTCGTAGAGCACCGGGTCGTCCTCCACGGGATGGCCGAGGCGGTGCAGGCGCACCTGCCAGGGGCGCCAGGCCTCGTTCAGGCGCACGTAGAGGAAGGCGTCGCCGCCGGCGGTCCACACGGGAGAGCCGAGGGTCTCGGGGATCGTGTCGCTTCGGTCCTCGCCCGTGCGCAGGTCGCGGACACGGAGCGTGAAGCGCTCGGAGCCGTCCGTGTCCGCGGACCAGGCGAGGAGCTGCCCGTCCGGGCTCGGCTCGAAGGCGCCGAGGCGGAAGTAGTCGTGCTCCGCCGCGAGGGCGGCCTCGTCGAGGAGCACGGTCTCGGCGCCGCCCGCGAGCGGCCGGCGGGCCCAGGTGCGATACTGCTCGCCCTTCGCGAAGTACCAGCGGTAGAGCCAGGGACCCTCGCGCCAGGGAACGGCCGCGTCGTCCTCCTTCTGCCGGCCGCGGATCTCCTGGAACAGCGCCTCGAGTTCGTCCCCGTGCGGCGCCATGACCGCCTCGAAGTAGGCGTTCTCCGCCTCGAGCTGGGCGCGCACGGCCGGATCCTTCAGCTCCGGATAGGCGGGGTCCCGCAGCCAGGCGTAGGGATCCTCGAGGCTCCGGCCGTGGACCGTGCAACGCACGGGACGGACCGGGGCCCGGGGCGCCGGAAGATCGGTGGCGAGACGACCGCTGCGGGGCATGCGGGGCTCCATCGGACCTGGGGGCCGCACAGGATACCGGGGTAGACTCGCCCGCACAGGGAGCGACGGGACCACGATGGCACCGGAGGCGGCAGACGCGGGATCCGCGGCGCGGGAGACGCGGGCACGGCTGTGCGCGGCTCCGGACGACCCGGACGGCCTCCTCCTGCGCCTCGCGCTCCACGAGAAGGGCTTCGCCGTGGCGCTCGAGGAGGGGCCCGGCGACGCTCCGCCCCGGCTGCGCCTGGGCCCCCTGGACCGCGAGGGCACGGCGGCGATCCTGGACGC